>CAZJKM010000015.1:0-40750 GCA_964546645.1 uncultured Sphingobacteriaceae bacterium | reverse complement strand
TTCTTCATTTTTGGCTTTACTTGACGAAAGAATTCAAACCCAAAACAAAATAATTAAGGAATTAAACGTATTAAAAATTACCATTACCAAAAGAATTTTTTCTGGTCAATTAAGATTCAAAAATGCAAGCGGAGATAACTACAGGGACTGGAAGACAAAGAAATTAGGAGATGTGACAACTCTAATAAATAAGAGAAATAAAAATAACGAAAAACTACCTGTTTATTCTATAAATAATAAGTTAGGATTCGTTCCGCAAAGTGAGCAGTTTGAGGGAGTTGATAGCGAAGGTAGAGGCTACGATATTAAATTATACAAAATAATTGATAAGAACACCTTTGCGTATAATCCTGCCAGAATAAATGTTGGTTCTATTGGTTACAGTGGAAATTTGGAGAATATTATTATCAGTTCATTATATGTTTGCTTTAGAACAGAGAAATCTGTAAATAACAATTTTCTATTTCAATATCTAAAGACGGGTTTTTTTAATAAAGAAGTTCTAAGAAATGTCGAAGGAGGAGTAAGGGACTATCTTTTCTACGAGAATTTTGCGAGAATTAAATTTGATTTACCTTGCATCGAAGAACAAAAAAAGATTGCTGATTACCTTTCATCTATTGATATGAAAATAGATATAGAAACCCAATTTTTGAATAAATTAGAAGAACAGAAAAAGTTTTTACTGCAAAAAATGTTTGTATAAATTCTATATAAACATTTGCTGTAACATGTATTTCTTTTGCATTTCCAGTTGCTCTAAAATTGCTTTTTCAATTTGATTTTTTTGGTCAACTTTGGATAGAAAAGATGCTATTCTTTCTTGTTCTTCTATTGAAGGAATTTGCAAACCGATTTTTTCTATAGTTGTTTTGGATAAACTTGGTACTCCTGATGCTTCATTATATTCCAACCAATTAATTGTCTGAAAAAGGTGAAATATGAATTTTGGAATACAAGATTGAAATGAGTGTGTATAAAATAATGTATCTACAGTCCAAAGTTTACCCTCATGGTATATAGGTTTGTCAATTGTGCCTTTGCGTCCAATACAAACGGTTTCACCATCATAAAGATGGTCATTAACCAAAGTCATAAAACCACCAGTACCAAATACAGGAATCTCACCAGATTGCAAATGTTTGTAATCTTTACCATTACCTATTTTCAATATATCGCCAATTTTTACTTTTTTCCAGTCAGAAAAATCTTTCCCATCTGTATCTGTAAACCTCCTCTTTCGTTTGAATATTTGATTTCGGAGTTCCTGGATTAAGGTTTCTAATTGTTCAATTATTTTGTTTTGGGTTTGAATTCTTTCGTCAAGTAAAGCCAAAAATGAAGAAATTCTATTTTGCTCATTGAGCTTTGGTAGACTTAAAGAAAGAGAAGCTAGTTGACTTGAATATAGATGTACTACGGAAATACCTTGTGCTAAATTAGCTATTTCCATTTTCTTTTTACTGTTTAGATAATAAGACAAAAAGATTCCATTATTCTTAGTCTTAATGATATTCAAATCACCTCCTAGTGCAATCCCAGATTTCAAGACACAGGAAGCTGTTGCAATATCGATTGTTGTTTCGCCAGAAGCAGGAATTATGACGTCATTCATTTCACTTAAGACTAAAGTCGATGTATTTACATTAGTCTTGGATTTTATTTCATTGATAACTTCTCTGTAATGTGTATAGAGTTCGCCATATCTTATACATTCAATAATTCCATTTTCTTCTATATCACTTTTAGAAATTCCTTTTCCCTTTGAAAACGTAGCAATCTCTCCCAACTTCTTCGTTTCCCACTCACCCTCAAATCCAGGAAATCTCAAATTAGGAACATCAGAAATTTCATCTCCTTAATATAGATTAGGGAGTAAAAACTCCCCTAATTTGACTTCTGGAAGATTATCATTAACAAAGACTTTAACTTGCTTTTTAATCTTAAAACAAAGGAATTTATGGCAACTAAAAAATCATTCGCGCAAATCGTGGAATTGTGGAAAGCAGACAAAAAACAGTATGTAAAAAAATCCAGTTTTTCGGCTTATGCCCTACTGCTTGAAAACCATTTGTTACCCGTATTTGGCGATAAACTAGAGATTGAAGAGGCAGATGTACAGGCTTTTGTGTTCCGAAAGCTTGAACAGGGTTTAAGCCAGAAAAGTGTCAAAGATATTCTCATCGTACTGAAAATGGCACTGAAATTCGGAGCCAAAAACAAATGGATTTCTTATGAACCTTTTGAAATTCAATATCCCACTGTTCGGGAAAGTCAGCATATTGAAGTGCTTTCGAGAACACATCAAAAAAAAGTAATGAACTATATCCAGGAGCACTTTACGTTTCGGAACCTGGGTGTTTATATTTGTCTTTCCTCAGGAATGCGAATCGGCGAAATCTGTGCTTTGACCTGGGAAGATGTGGACACCGACAATAGCATTATCCACGTCCGCAAAACCATTCAGCGAATTTATGTGATAGAAGACAGGAGACGCCGAACCGAACTTCTCCTCGATACACCCAAAACCAAAAACTCTATTAGGGAAATTCCGATGAGCCGTGATTTATTACGCATGTTGAAACCGTTTAAGAAAATCGTAAATCCTACTTTTTTTGTTTTAACTAATGATTCCAAACCCACTGAACCACGAACGTACAGAAGCTATTACAAAAACCTGATGAAATATTTAGAAATCCCCGAAATTAAATTCCATGGATTACGGCATAGCTTTGCAACCAGATGTATTGAGAGTAAATGCGACTATAAAACGGTAAGTGTGCTGTTGGGACACTCTAATATCAGTACGACCTTGAATCTCTATGTCCACCCAAATATGGAGCAGAAGAAGAAAGCCATTGAGCAGATGTTTAAAGCGTTGAGGTAGTTACGAACCGAGGATTATAAGTTATATGCTTCCGTTTTGAACACGATTCCGAAGACAAATACTTTTGTATTCAATTTTTGAATATAAAAGTATTTGTCTTCGTTTTTCTACAGAATGTTGTAGCAGAGATATGTTGATTACAGTTTTTGAATACAAAACAATTTGTTTTTATAATTTTAGCTATTATTGAAATCAATCGACTTTGTTTGCCTACTTTTATATATTTGTGTAGACAAAATAAGTAAAATGGATGTTAATTTAGACAATGCAGTAACTTATCATTATGACCGATTTCCACCAGACAACATCAATTATGAGTCTTTTATACAGGAATTGATCAGTGCAACGGAGACTTTGGCCCGGTTTGACCAAATGATTAAAAATTTGCATAACAGTGAATTATTGTTGGCGCCACTTCGGAATCAGGAGGCGGTTTTATCTTCCAGAATAGAGGGCACAATCAGTACAATTGATGAAATTCTGCAATATGAGGCGGATAGTGACGGTGGTCTTTCAGAAAATGCAAGAGCAGATGTGGTAGAAACTATTTTGTATCAAAGAGCACTGAAAAATGCCCAGTTGGCTTTACAGGACGGATATAATTTTTCACTCAGCTTCATCAAACAAATGCACCAGCAATTGTTGTTTCATGGCAGAGGAGCCGTAAAGTCTCCTGGAGAATTTAAAAAAGAACAAAACTTTTTGGCGGATCGTGCAGCTAAAAAAATTCAATTTATACCAATAAGCCCCGAAAAATTAAATGATGGTTTATACGACCTGATCAATTATATAGAAAACAATCCTTCTCCTGCATTGATAAAAACCGGTGTAGCTCACGTGGAGTTTGAAGCATTACACCCCTTTCAGGATGGAAACGGCAGAATAGGAAGAATGATCATCACGCTTTTATTGTGGAAATCCGGTGTTTTATCCCAACCTCATTTTTATATCAGTGGGTATTTTGAGGAACATAAAGACGAATACATAGAAGCGATGAGGAATGTATCTAAAAACAACGATTGGAATGAATGGATAAAGTTTTTCCTGATCGCAGTTCAGCAACAGGCAACGCGAAATCTAGAGATAGCAGAACGCATTAGAAATTTGTATGAAGATATGAAAGCAGAATTTACTGATTTACTTTCTTCCAAATGGAGCGTTGTTGTTCTTGATTTTATTTTTACCAATCCCGTTTTCCGGAATAATAAATTCGTAAGCACAACACAAATCCCCGCTGCGACTGTCACAGGAGTTATTAAAAAATTAATAGACGGAAGGTATTTAATACAAAAAGAAGCTGCTTCGGGAAGAAGACCGGCACTCTATTCCTTTGAACCACTGATGCGGTTGGTAAGGGTATAAATTTCTATCTCCATAAAGATAATTCAGTCGATTAAATGAGCAAACAGTCCGAACAAATTTTAGAAGAACTACTCATTGCCCAGTTACAAAAACTGGGATATAAATATATTACCATTGCTGATGAAAAAGCTTTATTGGCAAACCTGAAAACGCAATTAGAAAAGCATAACCATATACAATTCAGCGACGGTGAATTTGAAAAAGTATTGAATGTCCTCAACAAAGGTTCTGTATTTGAAAAAGCAAAAACCTTACGTGAAAAGAAGCACCATATCATCCGGGATAATGGAGATAATCTTTATTTCGAATTTCTGAATGTAGAACATTGGTGCCAGAATGAATATCAGGTAACCAATCAGATTACACAGGAAGGGAAATATCAAAATCGTTATGATGTTACACTTCTGATTAACGGACTGCCTCTGGTACAAATAGAATTGAAGCGGCGAGGTTTGGAAATGAAGGAAGCCTTTAACCAAATCAACCGTTATCAAAAACATAGTTATAATTCGGGTAAAGCATTGTTTCATTATGTCCAATTATTCATTATTAGTAATGGGATAAACACGAAGTATTATAGTAATTTTGGGTTCCATACTCCGGAGTTTCTCCAAACTTTTCACTGGACGGATGAGTACAACAATCCTTTGAATAATATTCTCAATGGTTTTACCGACACGTTCTTAGAACCGTGCCACGTCAGTAAAATGATATGCAAATACATTGTACTCAACGAAACCGATAAACGGTTGATGGTGCTTCGTCCATATCAATATTATGCAGTAGAAAGCATTATCAAAAAGGTAACCGAAAATGAACGCTTAAACGGTTACAACGTAGAAAAAAACGGCTATATCTGGCATACTACAGGAAGCGGAAAAACCCTGACGAGTTTCAAAGCAAGTCAGATTTTATCTAAAATTCCCGCAATCAAAAAAGTGGTCTTTGTCGTAGACAGAAAAGATCTGGATTATCAAACCAATCAGGAATATGATAAATTCAGCAAAGGTTCAGTAAGTTCTGCCACCAATACGGATGACCTTATCCGAAAAATCAATGATCCGAATGTAAAAATTATCGTTACGACCATTCAAAAATTAAACAATGCCATTTCGGGTAGAAATTTATTTAAAATGGGAACCATTCAGGACGAAAGAATGGTGTTTATTTTTGATGAATGCCATCGCTCACAGTTTGGCGATACCCACAAGCATATTGTTAGTTATTTCACCAATATCCAACTGTTTGGTTTTACCGGAACACCTATTTTAGAGAAGAATTCCGATGGCATGAAAACCACCGCCAGCCTCTTCGGAAAATGCCTGCATAAGTATGTGATTACTGATGCGGTACGTGATGATAATGTGTTAAAGTTCTCGGTAGAATATGTCCGAACTTTCAGGAAAAAAGAACACATCATTGATTTGAAAGTGGAACAAATCAATGAATCAGAAGTTTTTGAGGCCCCTGAACGCAAAGAAGCCATTGTTGATTACATCATTCAATATCACGACCAAAAGACCCAAAACAGAAAATTCTGTGCGATGATGTGTGTACAGGATATCAATTCGGTTATTCAGTACTATCAAATTTTCAAACGTAAAAAATTAAATGGTGAACACGATTTGAAAATAACAACCATATTCAGTTTTACTCAAAACGAAGACGAGATGGAAGATGCTGTTTATTCACAATTAAGTATGGCAGCAGAACCCCAGGCGGAATATGGCTATACGCCACACCGTAGAGAAATATTGGAAACCTATGTGCAGGATTTCAACGAAATATTTAGTGAAAAACAAAATATTAAGGATAGCGAAGGGTTTTACAACTACTACAACGCCGTAGCAAAAAAATCCAAAAACAACGAAACGGATATTCTTTTGGTGGCCAATATGTTTTTGACAGGCTTCGACAGCAAATATTTGAATACACTTTATGTAGATAAAAACCTGCAATATCACGGTTTGATCCAAGCATTCAGCCGAACCAACCGTATTCTGGACAAGAATAAAACGCAGGGAAACGTCGTATGTTTCCGGAAT
Organism: uncultured Sphingobacteriaceae bacterium; assembly: GCA_964546645.1. Classification (GTDB taxonomy): domain Bacteria; phylum Bacteroidota; class Bacteroidia; order Sphingobacteriales; family Sphingobacteriaceae; genus A37T11. Next base: position 34,456 of record CAZJKM010000015.1, on the reverse strand, counting down.
CTGAAAGACAAAACAGATGAAGCGATTGCCCTGTTCAGCAACAAGGAAGCAATCGACGAGATTATCGTTGAACCTTATGAAACCTATGTAGAAAGATTTAATGAAGCAACACAAAAGCTGTTGGAAATCGTTCCACAGGTGGATGCAGTAGATGGTCTGTACACGGAAGAAGAGCAATTGCAATTTATCTTAGCCTTTCGTGCCTTGATGCGCTTACATAAAAAGATGAGCCATTATACGGAGTTTACTTGGGATGATCTGCAAATGGAAGAACAGCTCTTTGCCGATTACACCAGCAAATATTTGGATTTAAAAGATAAAATCAACCCTGTTAATTCACCTGAAAAAACATCTATTCTGAATGATATAGATTTTGAGCTGGAGTTGATCAGACGGGACACAATTAACGTTACCTATATTATTCAGTTGTTGATTAAATACAAATCAAAACACAGTGCTAAAGATAAGGAAGGTATTGAAAAAGAGATTTCCAATCTGCTGAATACGGAAGTTACTTTGAGAAGTAAAAAAGAATTGATTGAGAAATTTATTCAGGAGAACTTGCCGCATATTGAAGATACAGACACTATTCCGGATGAATTTGAAAAATTCTGGAATGAAGAGCAGAAAAGAGCACTCCAGGACTTAATAAAAACGGAAAACCTATCCGAAGAAAAAACAGAACGATTGATAGAAAATTATCTTTTTGCTGAACGTGAACCTTTACGAAAGGAAGTTTTAGCACTTCGGATAGAAGGACGGCCCAGTGTCTTGAAATCTAAAGAAATCGGAGACCGGATATTAAACAAGGTTTTAGGTTTTGTAGATACTTTTGTTAATGGTATAGCGGGGAATTAATACAGTATGAGATAATATGCTGATCCCGCCTAAGGGTTCGGGTTCAAATACCCGATGATCAGCCGTGCGGTACGTTCCGAAGCCCCGGGGGGGCCTACTTTTTCGGCCAGCAGCTCATAATTTTCCAATACATTCTGCCGGTATTCCGGGTCGTTGATCAGCATATCCAGCTCATCCGCCATGGCATCCGCATGGCACTCCCGCTGGATGAGCTCCCGTACAGCCAGCATATCGGTAATGAGATTCACGAGTGAAATAAAGCGGACCTGTATCAGCGCACGGGCGATAGCAACCGTAAGGGCGTTGGCTTTATATACTACCACCTGCGGCACGCGCAGCAATCCGGTTTCCAGCGTGGCGGTGCCGCTGGCCACCACAGCGGCATCAGCGTGTTTCAGCAGGTCATACGTGGCATCGAAGACCACCGGCAGGTCCTGTCCACCCATGAATTGCCGGTAATAAGCTTCGGTAAAATTGGGGGCACCCGCTACCACACACTGGTGGCCCGGAAAGAGTCGCGCCACTTTGGCCATGTCAGGCAATAACTTACTGATCTCCATCTTCCGGCTGCCAGGCAACAAGGCGATCAGTGGTTTTGCACCGAGCCCGTTCTCCTGCAGAAAATCCGGGCGGAAACGGTACGCCGCAATAGCATCCATCAGCGGGTTCCCCACATAATCCACCTCCATACCCCATTCCTGATAAAACTCCACTTCAAATGGCAGGATACAGAACAGATGATCCACCACACGCTTTATCTTCAGGACACGCCGCTGGTTCCAGGCCCATACTTTAGGCGAGATATAGTAGAACACCTTTATGCCGTGCTTTTTTGCAAATCCGGCTATCTTCAGGTTGAAACCGGGGAAATCGATCAGTACCAGTGCATCCGGCCGGTTAACTAACAGATCGGCCTTGACCTGTCTCAGGTTCTTCAGCACCGTACGGAGGTTAGCCAGCACTTCCACGAAACCCATGAACGACATCTTCGATGTATGCAGTACAGCCTGCTCGCCGCTTTCCCGCTGCATGCCATCACCCCCGACAATCCGGAAAGAAGCTTCCGGATCCTGCCGCTTCAGTTCCCTGATCAGGTTAGCCCCGTGCAGATCACCGGATGTTTCACCGGCAATGAGGTAATAATACATATCCTTTTTTCTTTGTCATATCATAACCGCATCATTGTCATTATAACAATTGTCTCTTCATATAACGACCGGCCGTTTTCATATCGCAACCGCCTTTTTCCATATCGTAATTACTGATAGGGATGTAGTAATTCTATTTTTCTATATGAAAATCAACCATTTATATATAGTAATTCCTTTTTTCTATATGGTAATTACCCATTACTATATAGCAATTACCTATTTCTATATAGTAATTCTATTTTACTATATAGAAGTTATCCTTTTCCATATAGTAATTACTCACTTCTATATAGAAATTGGCTGGCACTATCAATTATCCGGCTGCTGATTAAGATTTTATCCACAACAGCGATAACATGGCTGCAAACGTCACCAGAATAACGCCCCTTGCCGCCAGCTCCCGCCCGCTCCTGTAATAAAAACGTACCAGCAATAGATTCACCAAAGCGGCAAGCACGTAGAGCGTATGCGGCTGGCGAAAGCTAAACGCCCATACCTCGGTAAACAACATAGCCAGCAAAGGCGCTGCCAATCCCGACAGGATACCTGTCAGCAAGTTGTTTTGTTGCAGCATATTACCCCAGTGATTCGTTTCGTAACTGAGACCGGCTTGAAGGCGCTTCCGGATGCTCAGGAGGATCAGCCTCAAACCCCCACGAATTGAGCTCGGGAATAGCATGGTGTGCCGTCATATCAAATTGCACCGGCACCACGGATGCATATCCGTTATGCAACGCCCACACATCCGTATCCTGCCCCTGATCATTCAGCTTAAACACACCCGTGAGCCAGTAATAATGGCGGTTATACGGATCCGTACGTTCATCAAACTCCTCCGCCCATTTGGCATTCGCCTGCCGGCAGATTCGCGCTCCTTTAATAGGATCCACATTCGGGAAATTCACATTCAGCAACGTTCCGGCAGGCAGGCCATGCTGCAGTACTTTACCAGCGATGCTGCGGATAAACGGCCTGCATTTATTGAAATCAGCATCATGCGCAAAGTCATCATAAGAAAAGCCGATGGAAGGAATACTTTCAATGGCTCCCTCCACTGCGGCTGACATGGTGCCGGAATACAACACATTGATGGAGTGGTTTAGTCCATGGTTGATCCCGGAAACACAGATATCCGGCTTCCGGCCTTTGAACACCTTATTCACGGCCAGCTTCACACAGTCGACCGGCGTACCGGAGCATTTGTACATTTCCACACCGGGGTACAGGTCCACCTGGTCAATCCGGAGCGGCTTGGCAATGGTAATGGCATGCCCCATGCCCGACTGCGGGCTATCCGGCGCTACGACCGTCACATGCCCCAACTGCTGCATTTCTTCGATCAGCACCCGGATGCCGGGCGCCGTGATCCCGTCATCATTCACCACCAATATAGAGGGCTTCTTCTTTGTCATGCCGCTAAATTAAGAATTTATTGGTAACTGGTGATTAGTGACACCAATCACCAGTCACTAAAAAAGCTTCCCTGCCGGTATAACCCGTATTCCTGACCACAAACAGCGATCCGGCTAACGGCTGGGCCGCAAGCTTCTCGTCCGTCAATCCGTCTCTGGCGGTCGTAATATACAGGTCATTCAGGTGGTCGCCGCCAAACGTACAGCAGGTAACCAACGATACCGGCAGTTTAATTTCCATCAGCTTCCTGCCGGTATGCGGATTCCAGCGGGCTACTTTCCAGCCTCCCCAGCAGGCAATCCATAACATTCCCTCTGTGTCAATGGTCATACCATCCGGCACGCCGTCTCCTTCGGGTATCACAATAACCACCCGCCGGTTCGTAATAGCACCGGTGTCTGCTGTATAATCATATGCAGCCACTTCACGCGTCGGCGTATCGATGTGATAAAATACGCGGTTGTCCGGGCTCCAGGCCAGACCGTTGGAACAGGACACACCCGGTATTTTCAGGGATATGGCCCCATCCGTTTCAAGCGCATAGAGTTTTCCGGCTTGCGGCGTATTATTCACGCCGTCCATCGTCCCGGCCCAGAATCTCCCGGCCGGATCACACTTCCCATCGTTGAAGCGGTTATCAGGCAGGTGGCTTTCCGGATCGGCTATGTAGCTGACAGCACCGTTATCCAGTCCGATCCGGGCAAACCCCCTGGCCGTGGCCGCAATAAGATCTCCCTTCGTATCCAGTGCAATTGCGCCCACTTTTACGCCTACATGGGTTACCCCATGACGATCGTCTCCGATGTGCCATTCGTGGATAGTACCTTCGTGGATATCTACCCAGAGCACCCTGCCGTTCACTGCATCCCAGATAGGGCCTTCGCCGAGCGTACAGGCGGATTGGACGACGATTGCAGGATTCATACGTTATTATTATAACTATAAGGGGTCTTCATTCTGATACAACACGCCAAAAATACCAAAAAACTTCTACCTGAACAGGCAACCTTTTCAGCATATAAAACGATATAAACCAATGAATGCCTTTATTGAATCTTTTATGGTGGCTATTTCCGTCGTTATTATTACCAAGAATGAGGCTGACTCGATAGCTCGTTGCATGGAGCGGGCGTTATTGATTACCGATGATGTAGTGGTGATTGATAACGGAAGCACGGATGGTACCCCCGAAATTGCACGGCGGCACGGCGGCAGGGTTTATGCCAAAAACTGGTATGGATATGGAGCCAACAAAAACCTCGGCAATACCATTGCCCGCCACGATTGGATATTGAGCCTCGATGCGGATGAAGTTCCCGATCCGGAACTCATAAGGTCACTCCGGCAATTGAAGCTCGGGGAACCCGACACCGTATATGACATCCGGTTTAAATCGTACTTAGGGGAAAAACTGATCCGTTTTGGCAACTGGGGATACGAGCACCATGTACGGCTGTTCAACCGCAGGCGGGTGCGCTGGTCCGAAACCAACGTACACGAAACCCTGCTGCTGCCCCGGTCCGCCAGGAAAAAACGGATCGACGGCCATATACATCATTATTCGGCGAAAAACCTCCGCGAATACCGTGATAAAACGACTCTTTATGCCCGCCTGAGTTCCGAACAGCACGGCGCCAGCAACCGGAGGCTCTCTTGGGTAAAACGGCTTTTTTCACCGGGATTTGGCTTTTTCAGGGACTACATCCTCCGTTTCGGTTTTTTGAATGGCATTAATGGCCTGCACCTTGCCCTTATCCGCTACCGGTATACCTGGCTGAAATACCACTTAATAAATTGTGAAAAGAACGAACCGGCTGCTTACCGGCAATTGGCCAAAGAACAGCTTGATGTGGAATGCTGATGGTAAAGGCAAAGCGGTTGCAAAACCTGTCATCAAACGGTGCGCAGTTGGTATTGAACCAATTATGTGGCTTTGTTGTCTTTTATCTGCTCGCTGCTCAGCTTGACAAAGAAGACTTCGGCTCGCTCAATTTTGTGCTGGCTTTCCTGCTTGTTGCCTTTCAGCTGCTTCCGTTAGGTATGGATCAATTGGCCATCCGGAAGGTGGCAGGCGGCCAACATGCCGCGCAGGTTTTGTCGGTTTGTCTGACCCACACATTGACTACGGGATTATTATTCTATGCCGCTGTATTGATCTGCTGTGCTTTTTTCATTGCGCCGCAGCACGCTCACCTGTGCTGGCTGCTGCTGACGGTCGGACTTGGCAAGCTGATGATGTATTTCTCCGTGCCGTTCAAACAGGTCATTGCCGGCCTGGAGCGCTTCCGGCTACTGGCGGGCATGCTGGTCATATCCAATCTTGTCCGCGCATCCGGTTTCATTGTGCTGGCCTGGCTGGGGCTGATTACCATGGAACGTGCCGCCGTGCTTTTTGCATTGGCTGACGGCATCGAATGCATCTGTTGCGTCTTCTTTTTCAGGACACGCCTCAACATCCCCATTACCGTCAACCGGCATGTGGCGACCCAATGGCTGCAGGTCAGGGAGAGCCTGCCACAAGCCGGTGTAACAATGATCACTGCTGCCATGAGCCGGATGGACTGGCTATTGATCGGCATCATCGTTTCATCTGCCAAACTGGCCGAATATAGCTTTGCCTATAAAGTGTTTGAATTGGCTACCTTGCCCTTGCTGGCCGTTGCCCCCATGCTGCTGCCGTGGTTAACCCGGTCCTTCAAACACAACGCCGACCTCACCGGGAAACTGGCATTTTTAATCCGGGTGGAATTGATCATCGCCGTAGGTACGGCGCTTGCCCTGCACATGCTCTGGGTACCGGTTGTCGACACCATTACAGCAGGGAAATACGGTTCCATCAATGTAAGCACCGTGTTTTTCCTTTCGGTATCCCTCCCGCTTCTGTACCTGAACAACTTTTTCTGGAGCATATATTTTGCCCAGGGACGCATGAGGCTGATCCTGATCAGCTTCGTCATCGCCTTCGCGGTAAAAGTAGCGCTGAGTTTGTTGCTGATACCACTGTTTGGCAATACCGGGGCCGCCCTTTCCTTTTTGATGGCCTGCCTTGTACAGACCGCTTACTATTCCTGCAAACATCAACTGTCCGAACTGAACAGGATAGGGCCTTTGCTGCTTATCAACCTAAGCTGCGGCCTGATCAGCGGCCTGACGGCAAAGGCATACTTTACCAATGGCTATCAAGCCTGCCTCGCCGCAATCCTGATGTTTATGGTGTTGCTTGTTATGGCCAGGCAGATCCGGTGGGAAGATCGGCGGGTGCTGAAGGCGCTTTTTACATAGCCGGATACAGGTGTTTTTGCCGGTATTGGCAACCATCCGGACACTATAGCCGTATTATTTTCGGTGGCTTTTGATGCGATATGGGTATTCAAGGTATTGGTGCTGATTTAAGGACATGGACAGGTCGCATAGACTGGAAGCTATTGGTATTGCTTGTACTGTTTCTGAATGTAAAGCTGGTCATCAAAATCCTGGCCCTTGTACTTGTTTATTTGCTGCGGTTCCATGCCGGATTCGGATTCCGGCTGAAAGGTTCACGGCTGCCTTTATTCTATCCGTTGATTGCCGGTGTTGCACTTTTAACGCTGTTGATCAACATGCCCCGGATCACCCCTGATTATGTGGTAGTATTCTTAATCGGCCTTGGATGCTGGCTGCTTTGCCTGCTGGCCATCCACCAGGTCAAACTATCGGTCGAAATGCATAGCCCCGCAACCATCCACCGTACCGTATTGGTTTTTTTCGTCATCAATACATTGATATCCGCATGCAACCTGCTGGTCGTCATGTGGGATGCCGGAGCTGTCAACCCATACCTGTATCAGGGGCAATACCAGAAATATTTCATCAATACGGGAGATTATATCAAAGGCGTGACGTTCGATACTTCTACCACCAATGCCGTCCTGAACGCCATGGGCATGCTCTATTTCCTTACCCGGAAACAATACGCCATGACACTGGTCTGCATGGCTGTCCTGCTGCTCACCGTCAGCAACTTCACAAACATGGTTCTCTTGCTGGTGTTGTGCTGCCTGGCGCTGTTCAGGAGCACCAAAGACCAAAAAAGCATCATGGTGGTTTGCGCCCTGTTGCTCGTCGTGTTCATGGCCCGGGTTTCACCCCAGAACATGCAGTATACCAACGAAACCTTCCGGCAACCCTTAAAAGAAAAAGCCGACCCGGAAACAACACCCATACCGATCACCCAACTGCCCGATTCATTGCTCAGCCCGGAAGAGCAGCGGCAAAAAACCGCTCGGCTTTACCTCGACAGTGTCAGCACCGTATACTATCCGAAGTGGCTTGAAAACCAGCCCGATGAAGACAAAGACACCCCCAGGAATGCCGAAGGGCGTATTCTTATACCCTCACCGGACATCCACTCGGCATTTTACCAAAACCGCAACGCCCCACAGCCGCAGCAACAGGCGCTGCTGCCATTCATTGCCCAGCACGAGCCCTTTTTGCCGTACGCCTCCAAAGCGATCCCGCTGCCGGCACTTCCGGGAAAGATGATCGCGATGAAGCAAACCGCCACGTTCATGGCGCACCACCCCGGCAAAATCCTGACCGGAAACGGTATGGGCAATTTTTCTTCAAAACTGGCATTCAGGGCGACCGGCTTGGGAATAGCCGGTGGGTTTCCAAAACAGTATACGTATATCCATCCGGATTTTATGGCCAACCACCTCGATGTGTATCTGGCTTTCTTCACCCGCCTGTCGAGCCAGCATTCCCTGGTGAACACGCCGTTTTCCGTTTATGGTCAGTTAATTTCAGAGTATGGTCTGTTGGGCCTGGCTGTGTTCATCGGGTACTACCTGTTCTTTTTCCTGCGCCGGGGCAGCCGCCTCACGTACGGGTTTCCGGTGTTACTGCTCATGATGGGCGTGCTTTTCATCGATTATTGGTTCGAACAGCTGTCCGTGTTGGTAGTATTTGAATTATTGCTGCTGCTCAACATCAGGGAAACAACCGCACACGGTGAGGAGGTACCGCCCCATGCATAACCCCGGGATTACGGTATTGATGCCGGTCTATAATGCCGGCAAGTACATCCGGGAGGCCATCTGTTCGGTGCTTGCACAATCCTTTACTGATTTTGAGCTGCTGATTGTGAACGACGGCTCCACGGACGAAACCTTATCCGTCATCGACACATTCAGTGACCACCGGATCAGGGTAATCAATCAACCAAACGGAGGGGTCGCGGCGGCCTTAAATACAGGATTAAGGCATGCTTCCGCCTCTTATATTGCGCGTTTCGACGCAGATGATGTATGCTACCCGCAGCGGCTGCAGGTTCAATATGACTTCATGGAGGCCAATCCGTCCTACAGCATCATCGGGTCGGCTGCAGACTATACAGATGTGGCCGGCAACTATGTATTCACCCATTACCCGCCTGCATTCACCCATGAAGAAATCAGCAGGCTCAGTATACGGGTATGTCCTTTTATCCATTCGAGCGTGTTTTACCGGAGGGATACCATTTTGCGCGCCGGAGGCTATAATGAGCACGCCCATACGTTCGAGGATCACCTGCTGTGGGTCAACGTACTGAAAAAGGAACGGACACACAACCTGCGCGACGTGCTGATCAAGGTACGACTGAATCCGGAATCCATTACCATCGATGAAAAATGGCGCACACGGCGGTTCCGCAGGATCAAGTATGCTGCGCTCCAGAAATCGGGGATCACTGCTGCGGAAGGCATGCACCTGTCAGCAATCAGCAAAAAGCAGCGGCATTTGCAGATAAGTGAGGGGGCCTATTACGCGCTGCTCGGTAAGAAATACCTGTGGAATAACCACCATCCACACAAAGCAAGGAAAAATCTGTTGAAGACGCTGGCCATTCACCCCCTCCGTTCCACGAACTACGCGTTGCTGCTGCTCTCTTTCCTGCCGGGAAAAATACTGAGCTTCCTGTATCGTTCCGTTAAAATCACATTTGGCAAAAAGTTTACGTATGGCCGCTAAGCACATCAAATTATTTGTCGACGCCCACGCCTTTGACAAGGAATTTCAGGGTGTCCGAACGTTCCTGTGCGGGCTTTATACCCAGGTGCTGGCAGACTATCCTGAACTGGATATTTTTTTCGGTGTCCGCGACGTAGAAAATTTCAGGCATGCTTTTCCCGGCCTGCATCCGGAACGCATATTACCTTATGGGAAGGGAGGCAACACCCTGTTCCGCATGGCATTTGACATTCCGGCATATCTCAAAAAACACCGGTTTGACTTTGCCCATTTCCAGTATATCACTCCAAACGCGGTGCCAGGGTGCCGGTACATCGTCACCCTGCATGACGTATTGTTCAACGACTTTAAGCAGGCGTTTACCTTTCCATACCGCTTCAGCCGCAATGTGCTGTTTGGCAGGAGTATCCGGCAGGCCCACATCAGGACCACCGTTTCCCAATACGCCAGGCATCGGATCTGCAGCCATTACAACATCATGCCGGAAACCGTGCACGTTATACCAAACGGTATCAGCCGGCAGTTCAGCAACCCCTGGCATTCAAGGGAAGAAGCCAGGAGACACATACGCAATCAATTTGGAATCAATGATTTTGTTCTGTATGTCAGTCGTGTGGAGCCCCGCAAAAACCATCAGTTGGTGTTGGAAACCTATCTGAAGCTCAGACTCAACGAACGGGGAATCGCATTGGTGTTCATCGGTGAAGCATCGGCCAGGGTACCGGACCTGGCGCGGCTGGTCAGCAACCTGGCGGACGAACAACGGCAATGGTTCCATTGGCTAAGGCAGGTGAGCCAATCGGATCTGGTCGCTTTTTACCGGGCCTGCCGGCTTTTCGTCTATCCATCCGGGGCCGAAGGCTTCGGCATCCCCCCGTTGGAGGCGGCGGTATGCGGAGCACCCGTCCTTTGCTCTTCAGCAACGGCCATGCGGGACTTCACCTTCTTTGAGCCTTATACATTCGACCCTGACGATAACCTGACGTTCCGGCAAAAAATGGCCGCGATGATCGATGCTCCGCCTGCCCCCGCCTTCCGGCAGCAGGCTGCTGAACACGCCATGCGGCTGTACGACTGGAAACACAGCAGTCGCTCATTTTATCAATTGCTACAGGCCAACCAGTTATAATATGAAGCTGAATATCGGCATTTTAGGCACAAGGGGTATTCCCAATCATTACGGTGGGTTTGAGCATATATCCGGGCATCTATCAGCAGGCCTGGCCGGCAAAGGGCATGCGGTGACGGTTTACAACTCGCATAAACACCCGTACACCCAAAAGGAATGGCAGGGTGTAAGGATCGTCCATTGCTATGACCCTGAATACCTCATCGGTACGGCCGGGCAGTTTATATACGATCTCAATTGCCTGTTGGATGCACGCAAACGGAAGTTCGATGTCATCCTGCTGATGGGGTATACCAGCAGTTCCATCTGGGGAAGGCTGTATCCGCGCCAAAGCGTGGTTGTCTCCAACATGGACGGACTCGAATGGAAACGTACCAAGTATAGCATAACCCTCCGGCGGTTCCTGAAATATGCAGAAAAGCTGGCCATCAGGTACAGCCACTTTTATGTGGCTGATTCATTGGTCATCAAATCCTATCTCCAGGAGGAATACGGTATCCTTCCCCGGTACATCCCCTATGGGGCGGATGTTTATTCCGAACAGGAAGGCGAACCGTTTGCCCGTGATGCAGCACTGAACGAAGACTATTTCCTGCTGATGGCAAGGATGGAACCCGAAAACAACATTGAAATCATCTTAGACGGGTTCAGCGACAGCAACTCAACAAAGCATTTCAACGTGTTAGGGAATACGGATACCCGGTTCGGAAAATATATCACCCGTAAATTCCGGAATGACGAACGGATACGGTTTCCGGGCGCAAACTTCGACCATTCAGCGGTGCGTACCCTGCAAAACCGGTGCTTCCTGTATTTTCATGGACACAGCGTGGGCGGTACCAACCCTTCCCTGTTGGAAGCCATGGCCAGCAAAGCACTGATCGCCGCACACAACAACCCTTTCAACAAGTCGGTGCTGCATGCCGACGCGTTTTATTTCGACAATGCCGCAGATGTCAGGCAACTGGTGGAAACGGTCCGGCGTGAAGATAAAGAAGCGGCGATGATCCGCAATAACCTGCAAAAAATCCGGCTTCAATTCAACTGGGAGAAAATTATCCATGAATATGAAGATCTTATCCTGGAATGCTACCACACCATGAAAAAACGATAAAAAATGAGGGATACCGTGGCCAATAAAATCAGTTTTTATCATGTAACATTGCTGTTGTTAAGCTTGCCTTACGACCGCTTTTACAGCCACATCATCTTCATCAGCTTTGCGGTGCATACCTTGATACACCTGAAAAAAGAGCGTCTGAAACACGCGGTTACCTGGACTAACCTATTGTTGCAATCCGTGTTTTTCCTGACACTCCTGGGTATCATATATTCCAGCAACAGGCCGGAGGGATTTAATGAATTGGATCGACAGGCTTTCATCTTGTTGATACCCTTGCTATTCAGTCTTAGTACGCTCGATTTCAGGAAATACCGATATCCCCTGTTGCGTGTATTTACATGGGGATGCGCAGCTACCGTAGGCTATCTTTATCTCCACGCCATGGCGACCATCGGGTATTATGACCTGTCGTTCACAAGGTTGTTTTCCCACGCCTTTATCAACCACAATTTTTCCAATCCCATCGGCATCCATGCCACGCAGCTCGCTATGCAGGTGGCCATCGCGTTGGTCTTTTCGCTATGCGCACTGCTAAGCGCGAAAACCTGGCCGCTCAAACTACTCCACAGCTGCTGCTGCGTCCTTCTCCTAGCGGGTATCATCCAGTTGGCATCCAAGTCGGTGTTTGCCGCATTGTTGTTGATCGTCAACTTCGGCATCCCTTATTTGGTGCTGGCCGGCCGACAGCGGAAAACCTACTTAGGCATTTTCCTGGTCATTTCGGTACTCGTCGTCGCAGGCATCTTCAACGTGGAAAATTACCGGATCCGCTACCTTACCGAATTGAAAAAAGATCTGAGACGGGTCGATGAAGACCGCCTTACAGACCCCCGGTTTGCCCGGTGGGGTCTTGCACTGGAAGTTGCCGTCGAATCGCCCATCATCGGGCATGGTTCGGGCACGGAAGTTGAATTATTAAAATCACGCTATTTTGAAAACCGGTTTTACCGTTCGTACCTCGCCGACTTCGATGCACACAACCAATATCTTAGCTTTTTTATCAAATTCGGTGTGTGCGGTCTGGCCGTGTACCTGTTCACCCTTGCTTTTGGCTTCCGGATGGCGCTGGCAAAAAAAGATGTATTGCTATGCGCATTTGTAACGGTATTCGCTGTTGCTTCCTTATCCGATAACCTATTAAGTGTAAACAAGGGCATCCTGTTTTACAGTATTTTCTTTTCTCTGCTGGTATTTGGCCACTACGAAAGTCGGGGCAAGGCAACCAAAAGGCCACCAGCCCCGTTATAATATATATAGCATACACATTACGACAGCATGTCATTAAGCATCAAAAGAGATATCCTTGTCACGCTCGCCTATTTTGATATGTTCGATTATCCGTTGACCTATCAGGAGGTGTTTTTATTTCTGGGGTGCCGGTGCCGGCCCGATGCATGCAGAGAAACCCTCGACTCCCTGTCGAACCTCGGCTTGGTCTACCGGTTCAATGAATTTTATGCCTTGAAAAATGATTGCCTCATCGTCACCCGCCGGAAACAGGGAAATGAAAAAGCCGCCCAATTGATGGAGAAAGCAAGACAGGTGGGCCGTTTCCTGATTAAATTCCCCTATGTGCGTGGCATCGGGGTATCAGGATCCCTCTCCAAGAACTATGCGGACGAAAAATCTGACATCGACCTGTTCATCATTACCCGACGCGACAGGCTATGGGTTGCCCGGACACTGATGCATTGTTTCAAGAAGCTGACGTTCCTCGTAAACCGGCAGCACTATTATTGCATGAATTACTACGTAGACGAACAGCAGCTTGAAATCGTGGAAAAGAACATCTATACAGCCATCGAGTTAACCACCCTGGTGCCTTTGGAGGGCGATGCCGCCTTTGCCGATTTTTACGCGGCCAATACCTGGGCGCGGACATGGCTGCCCAACACAGGCCTGCGTGTCCCGGCTGCCCATCCCCCGCGATCACACCTGCTGAAAAGCCTCAGCGAACGCCTGCTGAGCAATGCACTGGGCAATTGGCTGGAGCGTATCCTGATGCATATCACCGTCAGACGATGGGGTAAGAAAACGGTCCTGAAAAAACGGAATGCAAGGGGTACCATCATGGGTATGGCAGCCGGCAGGCATGTGGCCAAACCCGACCCCCTGAATTTCCAGGTTAAGCTGCTGGAAAAGTACCGGCGAAAACTATCGGCACTGCTGGAACGCGCGGAAATGCATGAACTATGGTGATGCGGTTCTTTTCCTCAAAGACAGGATATAATAATCTCCGATACATCGCCACGGCCAGGAATATTTCAGCTTTTCTTCCAGCCAGGCAAGCCACCGGTAGGTTTTTGGATGGCGTTCGGCGAACCCCTCGATGTAGGACGGCGGCACCACAGTGCAAAGGCCCTCGGTACACAGGATCTCAAATTCGGCCTTCAGTCTGTTTTTTATGAATGACGGATTGTAATACCAGCAGTTAAAATACATCCCTTCCACATGCGCGACCCGGCCCCGGCCGCTGCCGAAGCGGCGAAAGGCGGTTTTGAACTTCCCCCTGAACAGCAGCAGGGTTTCCCACAGGCAGAACCCGGGCAACATCACCAGCGTGACCGTACCGCCGGGTTTCAGCAAACCGGAAAACGAACGCAGCACCCCATCCAGTTCCCCCGTGCAATTCAGCCCCGCAAAATTGGAAAAGATATGGTCATAGGGCCCCTTATTGGCCAGCAGGTGCAGTTGTGTATACGAGCACCGCTCATACGTGATAGCACCCTCAAGGCGATTCAGGTGCACTTTCCGTTCCATCTCCCGCAGCATGCCTTCAGAAATATCAGTGGCATGCACCTTGTATCCGTTTCCGGCAAAAAACAGGGCATCCTCACCTGTACCACAGTTCAGTTCAAGGATATGGCCTCCCGGTTTGAAATAGCTCAATGCATGTGCACGCACACGCTGCCGCTTGTAATGGATAAGTGTGGACCGGGCATACAAGGCATCGAATATACCCGATTGGTTGCTGAAAGCCTGCTCAGCCCTGCGCTCATTGGCATGTGCATCGGGATTCATCAGGCAATTTTTTCAAGCCGGTTCAGCCTCACCCGTTCTATATAGGTCAACGGGGCATGATACAGAACCGAAAGAGCCGTTTTGAGCATGGGTAACGAAGCCCCCGACGGATTCTTTACCAATTTCCCGAGGCTGTTTTGGGCAAGATGCATGTGGTAGTTACGGTGTACATAGCTGTGCAACTGCTTGTAATAAGCCGCAGGAAAGGTATTGCGGAATAGCATGGCCATTTCATCCGAATCCGTCCAGTTGGTTTTCTTTTTCAATCCGGCTTTCACGTTCTCGTAAAAGCGGGTGCCAGGTAGGGGGTACGATACCGATATACCGATTTCATGCGGCAGCAGTTCGTTGACAAGGTCAATCGTAAGCCGGATATCGTCCTTTGTTTCACCCGGATAGCCGAACTGGATGAAAAACGAGGGATTGATGCCGTGCTTTTTCATCAAAGCGGTAGCTGTACGGATCTGTGCGATGGTGATCCCTTTGTCCATGGCATCCAATATGCGCTGCGACCCGCTTTCGGCCCCGATCCATACGGTTTCGCAGCCACCGTTTGCCAACGCCTCCGCTACGCCTTCCTCAACCAGCAAATCCGCCCTTGATTGGATCTTGAACGGGATATGGATACCCTCCTGTTGCAACAGGTGTGAAAATTCACCAACCCAACCCGGCTTCAGCCCGAAAATATCGTCGCAGAACCAAATATGGTCTATCCCGTAGCGTTGCCTGAGCAGCTTGATTTCGGCCACTACCCGTGCGGGACTGTGGGAGTTATAACGATTGCCATAGATGGGTTTGGCGCACCAGTTACACTTGAACGGGCAGCCTCTTGTGGTACCCATGTTGATGGAAAAATACCCGGCACTGCTAAGCCATGCCCTGCGATATCGTTCCATATCCACCAGATCCCAGGCGGGCCACGGCAACGTATCCAAATCCCGGATGACGGGCCGGGCGGGTGTCCGCACGATTTCTCCGCCCTTCCGATAAGCCAGTCCCCATACAGAAGAAAAGTCCGTCTGGCCGCTGCGCAACTGTTCCGCCAATTCCAATAACGTATATTCGCCCTCCCCCAGGATCACAAAGTCGGCCCCCTCCGCAAGGTAGCTGGCAAACCGGTCGGTGGCATCAGAACTGCAAACCACCACGGTGCAGCCGGATGCTTTGGCCAGCTTACACATCCTGAAAGCCGCTTCGCGCATATTGGTGAGGCACATCTTGGTCAGGTAGTTGAACCCATCATCGTAAATCACGAACAGGTCAGGGCCGTGGGTTTTGAGTGGCACATCCACCTCCTCAGGGCCACGCGCAAACATCACATCATGCAGGTTGGTGCGGTACCCGTGCCGGCGCAGCAACGCCGCAGCATACAGTGTTCCCAGGGGGGGATAAGGCTGGCCCAGCGTCCACTGCTTCGGGTCGAACCGCAAAAAATAAGAATGTGTCAACAGTATACTATACATATAGCTATGCACTAAGCGTTTGCCCACGGTGATACGTTCAACGCGCACACACATTTCACACAGGTGGGATTGCTCCCCATATCCAACGACTTGCGGAAACCGACAGCCTCAGGGCTGTTCAGTACCGCCGCCAGCGATGCCTCCCGGATATTGCCTACGACATCGTGGAAAAAACAAGGGCGGACGCTACCGTCTGCCTCGATGACGGCCGATACCCACGGAGCGTTGCACTTCCTGGACGGGAAACCGTTCCATCCATGATGTGCGGCGTAGTACCGGTAGATGTCCCCTATCTTCGATGGTGATTCGGCGATGAACCGGCTGTCAAAATCCGGTTGATACCGCCCGATCACATGGTCAGCCATTTCCCGCAGGGCAGGCAATTCATCCTCAGCGGGCAATACCTCCTGCTGCCTCGGGCCGGACCATGCCGTCTGGCGGTTGAACGCCTGGCTGGTCACGTCCGCCGGCAAAAAGCTGATCTGCGCCATACCCAGTTGCCTCGCTGCCCCGATGATGGCAGGCCATTGCCTGAAATTCAGGCGCTGGATGACCGTCCGGGCTGTTATCCGGTAATCCGGACGTATAGAATGGATACGCTCCACCCCTTCTCTCAGTTTCCGGAATGCACCAGGCACATTGCGGATGGCATCATGCAGGGCCTCGTCGCCATCCAACGACAGAACCAGATCATCCACCCACTCCACGATGGCAGCCGCATGTTGCTTTACGGACAGGCCGGTGGAGAGCAATGATACGGCGATGCCTTCACTTTTCAGGATACGGCACAAGGTAAAAAAATGGGTATTAAGCAAGGCTTCCCCTCCCGACATCGCCACCTGCCTCGTACCGAACTTCCGAAGCGAGGCGAGTAAACCACGGACATCCCCGGACGTGAGTTGTTTCAGGTTTTTGTTGTCTTTCCAGATGTCGCACATCACGCACCGGCAATTGCAGGCACTGTGTGGCATCAGCACGACAATGGGCAGGGCCGTAATCCTGTCGGTCAGCAGGGTGCGGCACCGCTGGAAAACATGGTACAAAGACTTCCCCCTCATCATTCGCTGTGTTTGATACAGATCCAATAAAACGGCCCCTGCCTGAATATCCGGTTGAGGAAAGATCGGGGGTTGTACAGCACCCGGTATCTGAAATCCCTCAGATCATCAAACGCATGATGGAAATAATAAGCGGACATGCCGGGATAGCCCTGCCCTGCAAAATAACTTTCCGTCCGCTTCTTGGCGCCGGCAAGCCGCGCAGGGGTATAAAAATGCGTGTCCAGCAGGTGGATTTCACCATCCGGGGACAAACAGGCCATCACCTCACGCAGCACGCCTTTCAGGGAAGGAAAATATTGCAGCGAGGCCGCAAATACCACGATGTCAAACGGTCCGCCGACGACATTCCCGGGGTTGAAATTACCCGTGCTGAATTGCAGGTTCCCCTTGCTGAAAACCCGCATGGCCTGTTCAATTTCCGTCCGATTGATGTCCACAGCGATCACATCGGCCCCGTGGATACCCGCCAATTTAGCCGCCAACCAGCCGTTGCCGCAACCAACTTCCAATATCTTCACGGGTTCAGGCTTTCGGGCAATATAGCAGAGAAGACGCTGCGCAGAACGCTTCCGGATTTGCCATTCGCGGAAATGCCTGTGTGAAGCGGCAATGTCCGGCAGTTGCCTCAATTGATCGTCAGAATATACCCGCTGCTCCCTGGACCGTACATCCAGGTACAGGCGTTCAAAATACGCCGTCGGGGATACCGGTATGCTGGCGTTTTCAGCGGACATCCTTTTTTTCATGTAAACCGTGATCGTTATTACTGTATACGGGATTTCGCATAGCCAGGTTGCCCGCAACGAAATAAAGCATTCACCACCTCCCGCCAGGCAACCTTTCGTGTGCCGGTACCGTAAACCTGTAAGTGGGTTATGTTCGTCAACTGATGGATGCGATTATCAACAACGTGACGCTTGCCAATGCCAACCGGCAAATCAGCATTGGCATCAAAGGAGGTAAAATTGACACCGTCTCTTCCCATCGGCTCAACCATGCGGGGGCACTGCAACTGTCCTTTAAAGATGCCATCGTATTCCCCGGGTTAATCAACTCTCACGACCATCTGGATTTCAACCTGTTTCCCCAATTGGGCTATCAGGTTTATGACAGCTATGTACATTGGGGCAGGCATATCCACAAAATTTATGCAACGGAAATCACCGACATCCTGAAGATACCCACTCTCCTGCGCGAACAATGGGGGGTGTACAAAAATCTTCTTTGCGGCGTGTGCACCGTGGTAAACCACGGGAAGAAAGTCGCCGCAGGGCAGCGAATGATCCGGATATGGGAAAACAGCCAAAGCCTGCATTCGGTGCGCTTCGAAAAATATTGGAAATGGAAGCTGAACAACCCTGCCAACATCAGCCGGCCCGTAACCATCCATGTCGGCGAAGGAACCGATACGGCCGCACAGAGGGAAATCGATGAGCTCATCCGATGGAATCTGCTCGGCCGGACCTTGATAGGTATCCATGGCGTGGCCCTGACCAGCCGTCAGGCCCGCCACTTCAAGGGCTTGGTGTGGTGCCCGCATTCCAATTATTTCTTACTGAGCAAAACCGCCGATGTGCAACAACTCAAGCAACATCTCCCGGTCGTATTCGGCAGTGATTCCACACTGACAGGCCCCTGGAACATCTGGGAGCATATCCGCCTGGCCCGTAGCACGCAACAGCTTTCCGACGCGGAGCTATACGCCGCCTTAACCCGTACTCCTGCAGCCATATGGGGGATTAACGCCGGAGAAATAGCCAGCGGCCGTGATGCGGACCTGGTGGTGGCAAGGACAAAAGGAGAAACCGACAGCCTGTCGGCCTTTTTCAATACCAACCCAGCGGATCTGCTGATGGTGATGCACAAGGGGGAGGTTAAATTGGTCGATGCATGCCTTGCAGACAGACTGGAAGGCCTTATACGGCATAACTTCAGCAAAATCTATATCGATGGCACCTGCAAATACGTGGAGGGCAATTTATCCCGGTTAATGCATGACATTAAGGGGCATTGTCCGGCAGCCGGGTTTCCCGTCTGGGTCAATAACAATAACCTACCCGATAATCAACCCACATAATCAGGACGTCTATGCTGCCGGAAATCATTGAAGCGGAACAATATTTGGATAGCCTCCTTCCCACAAAAAGGACAGATGGACCGCCGTCTGCCAGGCTCATCGCCGCCGCAAGAGCGTGGTCTGCCGCGGTATGGACAGCAGCCAGGCAATTGCCCCCCATGCCGCTTTCTCCCGCACAGGTCGGTCAGGGGTTGCGGCTGGCGCAGCGCCCGGTGTTTATCTGCGGCGTTCACCGCAGCGGCACCACCTTGCTGCGCGATTTGCTGGATGGGCATCCCGACCTGGTAGTCCTTCCCTCCGAGGGCACCTACTACACCAACCAGGAGGCCAGGTTGCAGGCATTGCCCCAAACGGAATGGCGCAGCCATCTCACCGTGGAATGGCTGCGCAGGTTGGCTAATCCCATCAACCAGCCTCCCTATTGGTTGCTGGGTCGCAGCACCGCTGCGTATTCACCTTATGTCGACTTTGCCCAGTATGTGCGAACCTGGTGGCCCTTAGTGGACCAACGGCCAGGTACCGCATGGCCGCATGTCGCCATCGTATTGGCCTATGCCTCCTGTACCAATCACCTGTCGGCCAACTCTTGGGTAGACAAGACCCCCACCAACGAGCGCTTCCTCGGTCGCATCTGGCGGGAAATGCCGCCGGCAAGCATCATACAGCTTATCCGGGAGCCCGTGGCAACGCTTGCTTCTCACAAAAAGATGGCCCCGCAGGGCAGCCTGCTCCGGGCATTGCGCCACCTCCGTAATTCGTTCCGCATCGCGGGTGAACAATCGGCGCGCAATACCCCATCGTACCTGCTGCTGCGGTACGAAGACCTTTGCGCAGATCCGGAAGCTGCCACGCAGGCACTTGCCCGATTCCTCGATATCGAACCGTTGGACAGCCTGAGACAGCCAACGGTGGCCGGCATTCCCTCTTTTGCAAACAGTTCTTTCCACCACGATGCACAAGCCGGGCAGGTACTTATGCAAAAAGATCATTCGCAAACCGATGGTGTATTGAGCGCATCCGAGCAGCGATTGATAGCGGCATACATGGGTGGCGTGGCCGCAAAGCAGGGCTATCCCCTTGCAAGGGTGGGGATACTGCATAAATATTTTTTATTGACCCGGTACGGGCTACTGCAATAACTCAACAGACGACATGATCATACAATGCTGTGGATTATCGGGCAGTGGAAAGACCTCGCTGGCCAACCGGGTAAAGCCGTTGCTGGAGCTGCATGGCCTGAAAGCCGAAGTTATCGACGGCGATGTATACCGCAAGGTGCTGTGCCCCGACCTCGGCTTCTCAAAAGCGGACCGCCATGAAAACATCCGCAGGCTGGCCTTTGTAGCTGGTATACTGTCAAAACACGGCATGGTAGCCATCATCAGCGCCATCAACCCCTATGAGGCCGTCCGGCTGGAAATCACTGCCCGCTACGGACAGGTAAAAACGGTACATATCCACTGCCCCCTTCGTATCCTCATCCAACGGGATACCAAACAACTTTACCGCAGGGCACTGCTTCCAACGGGGCACCCCGATAAAATCAACAACCTTACGGGCATCAACGACCCGTTCGAGGTGCCTGTCAATCCCGACCTGACCATCAACACCGGAACAGACACCATCGAGGAATCGACACATAAACTATTGCAATTCATCCTTATGCAGGATATAGCCAAACGAACGGACGATGGAAAAACTGCCACAAAAGATCAGGTATAAAATAACTGTAAACGTCCGACGGATGTACCGGGATTTTGTCCATGCCATTGGTCTCAACCGGTCGCTCTACAGGCACGCACGGGGTTGCCGCATGATCGTTTACCACGGCGTGTGCCTTGCCCGTCCCACACGGTTCAATACGCTGTTTATCACCAGGAAAACGTTTGAAAACCACCTGCGCTTCTATAAGAAATATTTCAACACGGTTTCGCTTGCCGACTATTATGCGGGAAATTTCGACCCAAACAGGTTTAACATCTGCCTTACATTCGATGACGGCTTTGCCAACAACTATCATCATGTATTGCCCTTACTGGAACGCTGGCAGATTCCGGCCACATTTTTCGTTACGGCCATCAGCAATACCCACTACGACATTCTGTGGAATGATTTGCTGGCCATAGCGCGACGTTATGGGCCGGAGCGGTTCAGGTGGGGGGATCAGTGGTATACGCAAAACCGCACCGGCCGGTACACCGATGCAGCCGGCTCGCCGCTCGATGCACAACTGCGCGAAAGCGGATTCAACACAAAGGCCGAACTGATGCATGCACTCGAACCACTGATGGCTTTCAGGGCACATAGGCACCTGCGCGACTACTGGCAGCAGATGACCGGTGCCCAGATACGTGCGCTGTCGCAATCACTTTATGTAACCATCGGCGCGCACGGGTACTACCACAACGACCTGTCAAAGATCCATCCCATAGAAGCCAAATTGGAAATGATAGCGGTAAAAAAGTATCTCGAAACGATTACCGGACGGGCAATAAACAGCATCGCCTTCCCCTACGGTGCTTACCATGCCGAAGTCATCCAGGCAGCCAAACAAGCAGGTTACACGCAACTCCTGGCTACGGCATTCAACGAACCGGCTGATGCCGCCGACCCTGCACTACGGGAAAGGCTCACTATCAATCCATTCCTGTCCACTGCCAACCAATGCTATGCAAATATCCTCGGAACATATCACTGATGGTATCCTCATGAATGGTTACCGGTTGGTACGGATGACCGACCACCGGCGGAAAGACATGCGCACCCTGCACGAGGCCGTGTACGGCGTACGCGTACGTCCTGGTCATTACCCCAAAAAATACGATACGGGTTACACAGGGAAAACCAACATCGGATTCATCGCGTATAAAGGCGATGAGGCCGTGGCCTATTACGGAGTGATCCCTTGTTTTGTACGCTATGGGGGGAAGTTGGTGCTGGCGGCTCAATCTGCGGATATCATGACCCATCCACGCCACAGGCGTCGCGGTCTGTTTGTGGCTCTGGCAAACCTCACCTATGCGCTCTGTCGTGCCGAAGGTATCAAACTGCTTTTCGGGTTCCCCAACCAGCAGGCACTGCCCATTCTTGTCAGCAGGCTGGGATGGCGCATCACGGGCCATATGGAATGCTTCGTGATACCCGTAAACACCATCCCCCTGGAACGATTAACCATACGGCTGGCCGCGTTGAAAAAGGTGTATGACGCCTACGCAAACCGGGTACTCCGTGCCTGCCTGCTACCCCGGCAGGGCATTTCCCATACACAGGAAGGGACCCATCGCGATAACGCCTACCTGCGCTATAAGGCTTACAGCCATACCATGGTCATCGGCATCGGAGGTGCCAGGGTATGGTTCAGGATCCGGGACGGCCTCATCGTAGGCGATATGGATTGCCCGGAAGGTCATGTGCGCTATGCCATCCGCGAACTGAAAAAACTTGCTTCGCAACTCGGACTGCCTTACATCCGGTTTCAGGCAAACCAGCATGCCCGGCTGCACGGTCTGCTGCGAACATATATCGCACCTTTCCCCACGTTCCCGACCACATTGAAAAAGATAGCTCCGGATGAGGAGTTGGGGGATGCGGAAATGGCATTCACCTATGCAGATATCGACATTTTTTAATGCCTGACCCATGAGATTCGTTTTTATCAGCTACGCCCACATCAAGGAATACCACGAGCCCACTACCTGGCTGCAACGCATTACTGCTTACCGGGGTGTACTTGAATCGCTCGCCCGGATGCATGAAGTAATCAGTATTGAACGTATTGATTTTGAGGGAGAATTGATGCATAACGGCGTGGATTACCGGTTCAAGCACTACGCCGGGAGGATCAGGCGCCTATTTCCCCGGCAATTACACCGGTACATCAGGCAATTGGAGCCCGACGTGGTGGTTGTCCACGGGCTGCATTTCCCCTTACAGGTCATCCAACTACGCCGGACCCTTGGGCCAACCGTTAAAATCATCGCGCAGCACCATGCGGACAAACCCTTTCAGGGGATAAAAAAACACTTCCAGCAATGGGCCAGCCACTCTCTGGACGCCTGCCTGTTTGCCTCGCGCGAGATGGGAGAGGAATGGGTGAAAGCGGGAAACCTTGCCCCGGCCAGTAACATCCATGAAGTGATGGAGGTGTCATCCCCGTTCCATCCCGTCGAAAAGTCCGTTGCTTTGCGGCGTACCGGGGCAACCGGTGACCCCATCTTCCTGTGGGTGGGCCGCCTCAATGAAAACAAGGACCCGCTTACAGTGATACGTGCCTTCCTCCAATTGCTGGATACCACACCCCATGCTACCCTGTACATGGCTTATCATACCCATGAATTGTTGCCGGAAATCAAGGATATGCTGGCCCGCGAACCCCGGTATGCAACTGCCGTCAGGCTGATCGGTGAAGTGCCGCGCCCCGACTTGCTGTATTGGTACAACAGCGCTACCTACTTCCTTTCCGGCTCGTATTATGAGGGAAGTGGCACCGCAGTATGCCAAGCCATGTCCTGCGGCTGCATCCCCATCGTCACCGACATCCCATCCTTCAGGATGATCACCCAAAACGGCATCTGCGGGATGCTCTACGAGGCTGGGAATGTACAGGCATTGGTCACATCATTGCGGCAGGCCCTGGAAATGGATGTCCCATCGAAACGCCAATTGTCGTTGGAGCATTTTGAGACAACACTTTCTTATGATGCGATCGCCGGGCGGTTCCATGCAATCGCATCAGGCCTCCGCTTGAAATAGCCGCAACATCGCCTTTACATTGGCCGTGATCGGATAGGGCATGATGGACGCATGGCGGGTGGCGGGATTGTCCAGGATATGGGTGACCGCTGCTACCATCCCTTCCCTATCGGCCACATGGTGCCATTGGGATATTTCGGCGTCCATGGGCTGCACGAAACTGACCACATGGGCTCCTGCATAAAGCGCTTCGAGGCAGACCGCCCCAAAACCTTCGTAGTTCGAGGGATGCAGCAGTATGCGCGACCGTTGCATCAGTTTCAGTACTTCGCCATGCGCCAACCGCCCCACCAACGAGACGTTGTCTTCCAAACCCATCGCTTGTCGCATGGCTTTCAATCGTTCCAGTTCCGGCCCATCCCCGCAGATGACGGCCCTGATCTGCGGACGATAGCCTTTCAGCAAATAGATGACCTCCATAAACACATCGTATTGCTTCAGCGGTATCAGCGAGCCAACCCCCAGGATGTCGATGCTACGCACAAGCCATCCATTGCCGAACAGGTCGGGATCAATCCCCACGGGAATCACGTGCCGGGGTGCAATCCCGTAATTTTTGCGGAACTCCCGGACAATGAAATCGGACAGTGCGATCAACCGGTCGCCCTGGGGCTTTATGCGGCTCACATAGGGGTTGCCGGGTCTGGCATCCTGCCCCAGCAACCAGCAAAAGTGGTGCAGCCCATGCCACCTGGCAAAAAGCTGTCCCATCAGGGCAGCCATCCCCAGCCAGAAACTCAGCAAGCCGATGAGTTCGTATTCCCGTTTCAGTTTCCTGAGTGCACGCCATGCCCCTATTCCCGCCCACAGGCTGGACACCTTACTCCTGGACTTCCTCCCAAAAGCAATGACCCGAATCCCATTCCAGCGGTATTCGCCCCAATAAGCCGGATGGAAAAAGGTGATGATCACGATCTGCCATTCCGGCCTGGCTTTTTTCAATGCGTTGACAAATACCTGCTGCTGCGGGATAAACGCCTGTTCATGCTCATCGGCGGGAAAGCCGGGGGTCAATATCACCAGGGCTTTGGCCTTACGCTTCGTCATGGAGGCAAGCCATTTTGTTACTTAGCGTCCAGTCCACTACACAATAGATGATACATCATCACCATTTTGCCACGCCTGCCGGTGCCCTCCGATTGCGCTGCGGGGACGCGTTCCGGCAACGGTCCGCATCAGGATTTTCACATCCAGACTGAATGACCAATTATTGATGTAATGGATATCGTATGCGGTTTTTGTCTTGATATGCTGCAGATCGATGGCGGGCCCATGATAGCCGAGCGACTGGGCCAGGCCCGTAATACCGGGTTTCACGGTATGCCTATAGGAGTAACAACTGATCATGGCGGCATATTGTACATTTTCTGCCACCATGTGCGGTCTCGGTCCGATGACCGACATATCGCCTGCCAATACATTGACAAACTGCGGCAATTCGTCGAGATGGCTCCACCTCAGCAACCTGCCCACCGCCGTAATACGCTGGCTTTTTTCATCCGTCATGGTGCGCAGCTTAATGCATCGGAAAAGATTACCGTTCTTCTTATTCCGGTTCTGGATGAAAAAAACAGGGCCACGGGAATCCATTTTGATTGCCAGCGCCAGGAGGGGCAGCAACCAGGACAGCAGGGTCAGCATCACTATGACGGATACCACCACATCAAACACACGTTTCAAAAGAGAATTTTGCCATTTAAGCAGGGGCGAATGATTAACGGAAACTGTGAAATGCAGGGCATCCTTTTCGGGACTATTTACGCTGGGTGCAGCATACAATGAATCGGGCTCCTGCCGCAGGGCTAATGAATTCGTGTTCATCCAATAGGAAATTTACCGTAAGTATTTATACCTGATACGCACGGATACCCTGTTTAGTTGCCTCGTGTTTTAAAACTCTGTGTTTTTCGATTACAACCCGGTTGCATACAAAAAAAGAGGGACCATCGTCATGAAAGTCCCTCTTTTCTAAAGAAGCTGCGACAGCTACAAACTATTCAGCCAGTCTACCACTTCATCCCTTGTTTTACCGGTCTTCTTCTGCAAACGCCCCACCAACTCATCTTCCTTTCCCTCTTCGTACAGAAGGTCGTCATCGGTCAGGTCAGCATATGTCTGTTTCGCTTTTCCCTTTAGCTCGTTCCACATTCCCTTTAACTTCAAATTGCTCATGATTTATCTAATTTTAATTTCAGTTATGTATTTAGATAAACACATCCGTAGCAAAAAGGTTTGGTAAAACGGGCCAACAGCTTAAAGCCAATAGCTTACAGTTTACAACACCCCCGCCTTGATCTCTTCTACCACTTCCGGGTCCAGCAGGGTGGTTGTATCACCCAGGTTGGAGGTCTCCCCTTCCGCGATTTTACGCAGTATGCGACGCATAATCTTACCGGACCTTGTTTTGGGCAAGCCACTTACAAACTGGATTTTTTCCGGTTTGGCAATTGCACCGATAATACGGGCAACGGTTTTATTGATATCCTGCCGGGTCAGGTCTGCATCCACGTGGTGGCCACTTGTTACCACATACGCATAAATTCCCTGTCCTTTTACCGGATGCGGATAACCCACTACAGCAGATTCCACCACATCGCTGTGCATATTGATGGCGTTCTCTACTTCTGCCGTACCGATCCGGTGACCGGACACATTGAGTACGTCATCCACCCGTCCGGTAATCCGATAGTAGCCTTCTTCATCGCGCAGACATCCGTCTCCCGTAAAATACATATTCTCGTAAGCCGAGAAATAGGTTTGCCGGCAACGCTCATGGTCTCCCCAGGTAGTCCGCAGCATACCCGGCCATGGGAATTTAATACACAGGTTGCCGCTTACCCCGTTTCCTTCTATTTCGTTACCATTCTCATCCACCAGGATCGGCTGCACACCGGGCAATGGCAGCATGGCATATCCCGGTTTGGTCGGCGTTACGCCGGCGATCGGTGCGATCATGATCCCCCCGTTTTCTGTCTGCCACCAGGTATCTGTAATCGGTGCTTTTCCTTTGCCGATCTTTTCGTCATACCAATGCCAGGCCTCTTCGTTAATAGGTTCACCCACCGAGCCCAGTTTCTTGATACTGCTCAGGTCTTTGCCCTCTACAAACTCTTCGCCGGCA
This sequence comes from uncultured Sphingobacteriaceae bacterium, assembly GCA_964546645.1. Taxonomy (GTDB): domain Bacteria; phylum Bacteroidota; class Bacteroidia; order Sphingobacteriales; family Sphingobacteriaceae; genus A37T11. Next base: position 7,299 of record CAZJKM010000015.1, on the reverse strand, counting down.
CCCATCAATGAACGGATGGCCGTAGGAGCCGTATACAGAATATCCACTTTATGTTTCTCCACAATCTCCCAGAAACGGCCTGCATCCGGCCAGGTCGGGATACCTTCAAACATCAGTGAAGTAGCACCCTGTGAGAGCGGACCGTACACGATATAAGAGTGGCCGGTAATCCATCCGATATCTGCCGTACAGAAAAACACCTCACCGGGCTGGTACTGGAATACATTGCTGAACGTATATCCCGTATAAACCATATAACCGGCTGTTGTATGGACGACACCTTTCGGTTTACCCGTCGAGCCGGATGTATACAGGATAAATAAGGTATCTTCCGCATCCATTTCCTCCGCCGGACAGGCCGGATTGCCCTGTGTTTCCACTTTCTTGATCTCATCTTCCCACCAGACATCACGTCCCTTGATCATGGAAACAGCGGTACGGGTGCGGGTCAATACGATCACACGTTCCACCGACCTGCACTGCACCAATGCGTCATCCACAATCGTTTTCAGGTCGATCGTTTTGGTACCCCGGAAACTGCCGTCCGCCGTAATGACCAGCTTGCATTCAGCATCATTGATCCGGTCTGCAATAGACTGGGCTGAAAATCCTCCGAACACGACGGAATGGATGGCCCCTATCCGTGCGCAGGAGAGTACTGAAATAGCCAGCTCAGGCACCATCGGCAGGTAAATACAAACACGGTCTCCTTTTCGGATACCATTGTTTTTCAATACATTGGCAAACTGCTCAACTTTATCCAGTAATTGCTTATAACTCAATACCCGGTAAGCCTCATTAGGGTCGTTCGGCTCCCATATTATGGCCGGCTTATCTCCCATATTGTAGATATGCCGGTCCAGGCAGTTCTCTGTAATATTTAACTTTGCCCCTTCAAACCATCTGATATCCGGCTCTTTAAAATTCCATTTAAGGACATTGTTCCATTTCCGACGCCAGAAAAAGTTCTCAGCAATCCCCGCCCAGAATGCCTCCGGGGTTTCCACACTTTTCCGGTACGCTTCCTGATACGCCTCAAACGATTTTACCTGTAATTCCATGTTAATATGTATTGTTTTAGTTATTTTTCATCATTCCGTTTCGTCATCATACGCTCTCTCCAACGCATATAAACCAAATACAAAACCGCTTTTTGCATATAATTCCGGTTATTTGTTTAATATTGTTTTGGTTTATTTTAAAACAAAAATCAGGGACTAAAGCTATAAAGAAAGTTCCGATCCGGGAAATATTTTGTTGCAAAAAGTCAAAAAAAAATCATTTTTTATTTAAATAAGACACGAATTTACTCGTTTAGACAAATTTTATATTTTTTTAGTAACCGGAAAAAAATGTTCCTGATTTTCGTCTCCATCGTAAATTATCGGGTTTTTCGCATGATTTTTGGGAACGGCATAGCGGATTCCGCTAAGGCAGCAGGAATGCGGTAAAACAAAACATTTGTGTACCCTTTTAAGTTATTTAAGCAACGACGTGGTCTTCATACTAAACGGTCTATCACCTTGAAAAAAGCAGGCAGCATTGCATTAAAGATTATTCTATGGCTAATTGGCAGCGTTATCGGACTGATATTACTGATCTTTATCCTGATCCGTATCCCTGCCATACAGAACTTCGTTGTACAGAAGGTAACCAGTTACCTGGAAAATAAGATCAATACCCCGGTACGCATCGCACGGGTAACGCTTGACCTTCCCAAAATGCTGGTGCTGGAAGGCGTTTATTTTGAAGACCAGCAAAGGGATACGCTGCTGGCCGGCGACAAACTGAAGGTAGATATCAGCATGCTGAAGCTGCTGCGGAACCGGGTGGAGATCAGCGAAATTGACCTGCAGGGCATCACGGCGAAGATCAACCGTACGCTCCCGGACAGTGCCTTTAATTTCGATTATATTATCCGCGCTTTTGTCAGCGAGGATAAAGCTTCTGACCCGGCCGACACCGCTGCGGCAGCCATGGCGTTTTCTATTGATAAAATTAACCTTGACCGGATACGGCTCGTATATACGGACGAGGTGATCGGTACCGGCGCTGTACTCAATTTAGGTCATCTGGATACCCGTATCCGTACATTTGATCTGGAAAACATGCGCTTTGACGTACCCCGTATCAACATCAGCGGCGTACGTGCCGAAGTAAAACAATGGGCCGTCCCTACCCTGGCAGCAGCACCTTCTGCCGAACATTTCGGGGCGGAAGCGGCTGTCGGTGAAAGTGACGGCCTGCCGGACCTGAGCTTTGAGCGGTTCGACCTCGAAGACATCGTATTTGCTTATATCGACGAAACGGCGGCCATGACTACGCGGTTCAGCTTTAAGAAGCTGTTTGCCGAGCTGAACAAGCTGGACCTGAACGGTGAGTTTGTCGATATTAAGCGACTGGAATTGGAGGGTTCTGACTCCCGAATCCTGTTCGGCAAGACCGCACAGACGCCTGCACTTCCCCCTGCTGCCGATACCAGTACTTCCGAGCCGATGAATTGGCGGGTAAAAGCCGGCTCGATCCGGATCAGAGAAACCGGCTTTATATTCGAAGACGCCAACCAGCCGCGGGTGGCAAAGGGATTGGATTACGGCCGTCTCAACTTTACCCATGTGGATGCGCAGCTGGAAAACCTTTATTATTCCGCGGATTCCATCAGCGGCAGTCTGGAGAAACTGAACGGACAGGACCATAGCGGATTTGCCCTGAAACGGCTGGAAACAGACTTCGTCTATACGGATCACGGTGCCACCCTGGCCAACCTGTATGCGGAAACACCGCACACGCTTATACGGGACCATATCCGCGTTTCTTATCCCTCACTGGAACGCATCAGTACCCACCCCGGCGAAATGACGCTGGAAGCCCGTATTAAAAAAAGCCATCTGGGTATGCAGGACGTTGTCCTGCTGATGCCCGACCTGGATACGATGGAAGTAATGAAACCCTTGCTTCAGCATACGTTTCACGTGGATACCAGGATTTCCGGCCGGGTGGATAACCTGTACATACCCGGATTGACCTTCAGCACCCTGGACCAGACCCGGATAGAGGCTACCGCCCACATCCGCGGGCTGCCGGACACCGAGCAGCTCCACGCTGAACTCAACCTGAAGGAACTTACAACCGGCCGCCGCGACCTGGAACGGCTTATCGCGAAAAATATGCTGCCTGACAGCCTGGAACTGCCGGAAAACATCCACCTGCACGGCACATTTAACGGAGGCATGAACAGCTTCAAAACCGCCATGCACCTCAAATCCTCCATTGGCGTTGCGGATGTGGACGCGACGTATACAGCCGGCAAGGATACGGTTTATGATGCACAGATCAGTATAGCGGATGTGGATGTAGGCCAGCTGATGAAAATGGATTCGGTGCTGGGCAAGATCTCGTTTGCCGGCCATATAAAAGGCCGTGGTCTTGATCCGGCAAAAGCGCAGGCTACCGTGGAAGCCCGCCTGATCAGTGCAGAGGCGATGGGTTACACCTACACCGACATTGATCTGGAAGCAACAGCCAACGACGGCGCTATCCAGGCAGCCATCCACAGTGATGACCCGAATATCAAATTCGACCTGAAAGCGCTGGTCAATATGCAGGGGCCATATCCACGGCTCAATCTCAGCCTGATGGCCGACACGATCCATTTCAAGAACCTGAAACTGACCACCGACGATATCCGTTATCACGGCAGGCTGGAGGCTGACCTGCCCACAGCCGATCCGGACCACCTGAACGGCACGATCAATATTGTAAACTCCGCCATCGCCTATAACGATGAACGTTTTTCATTGGATACGGTCAGCCTGCGGGCCGAGTCAAAAGACAGTATTAACCGGCTTGTTTTCCAATCGGAATTCCTGCGGGCGCATATGACAGGTAATTACCAGCTCACGAAGCTGCCAATGGCGATACAAGACGTCATCACCACCTATTATAACCCTGAACCGGATACAGCAACGGTCCAAAAAGCGGCATACCGTTCACAGCAATTTAATTTCAGTGCGGAGTTCCGCCGCTCACGCCTCATACAGCGACTGGTACCGGAGCTGACCGAAATGCAGAACGTAACGCTCGACGGCGATTTCCTGAGTGCTGAAAAGTCCATTAACGCCAAACTGATGGCTCCCAGGTTAGTGTACGACGGCACCATCATCCATGAGGTCAGCTTTGACATTAACACGTATGACAGCACGTTGTACTACGCGGCACTAATCAACCGTATCGCTGTTTCCAATATCGAGTTAACCAATACCCTCCTGAGCGGAACCGTAAAAAACAGCCTGGTACAGGCCGGATTGTGGATCAGGGATAAAAACGATAAAGAGCAGTATCATATCGGCGCCACCGTCAAAGCCGACACGGGAAATTACGTATTCAGCCTGCTACCCGACGGACTGATCCTGAACTATGACCAATGGGATGTGAATGAAGGCAACGCTATTGCTTTCGGCAGCCGTGGCGTACTGGTGAACCAGTTCCTGCTGCGTAACAATGGACAGGAATTGCAGCTTACCTCACAGGATTCCGCCTATAATTCGCCCTTACAGATATCCTTTAACAATTTCCGCATCGAGACCTTTACGCGGATCATTGAAAGTGAAACACTGAAGATCGGCGGAGGCATCCATGGCGACGCTACGGTGTCCCGGCTGGAGGCGGATCCGGTGTTTGTCTCCGACCTGACGATCCGGGAATTTTTCTTCGGCAACCGGACGATCGGTAACGTTGGCATCCGCGTTAACAATGAGCGGGCCAATACGTTTGCTGCTGATATCAGCATCACCGGCAACGGCAATGACGTCAGGCTGACGGGTGATTTCATCAGTCCACCCAAAGGAAGTGCCTCCTTTGACTTTACACTGGCGCTTCAACCGCTCAGTATGAATACCCTGGAAGCCTTCAGCCTCGGATACCTTCGTCAAACGTCCGGCAATATAGAAGGCACACTGAAAATCACCGGAACGACAGATGACCCGAACCTCAACGGTGCGCTGAACTTCAGCAAAGCCAGCATGAATGTCGCCATGCTCAACGCCACCTTCAACATGGATCAGCAACAGATCGCTTTTGATAACCAGGGACTTCGGTTTAACCGTTTCACCCTGACCGATGCGACGGGCAATAAGGCAACCTTAAACGGCACGATACAGACGAAGACCTATACCGATTTCGCTTTTAACCTGCGGTTTTCTACAGACAATATGCAGGTGATCAACTCTACCCAGAAGGACAACGACCTATATTACGGCAAGCTGTTCCTGACCACCAACCTCAATATCCGGGGAGACATGAACCACCCGGTAGTGGACGGGCGGATCCGGGTAAACGATAAAACCAATCTTTCTTTTGTCATACCCGATGACAATCCGGGCATGGTGGAACGCGAGGGGATCGTGCAGTTCGTCGATAAAAGCGATACCCTGTTCAGGGATGTGTTCGCCAAAGTTGACTCCCTGAAACAAACACAGCTGGGCGGTATGGACCTGTCGGTTAACCTGGAGGTAGACCGCAATGCCGCTTTCACCATCGTCATCAACCCCGGCACCGGTGATGCCCTGTTTATCAGGGGGGATGCCCAGCTCAGCGCCGGCCTGGACCCAAGCGGTCAGGTCACCATGACGGGCGTATACGAAGTAGAAGAAGGAAACTATAATTTTTCATTCCAGTTCATCAAGAAACGATTTAATTTCCGGAAAGGCAGTACGATTACGTGGAGCGGCGATCCGACAGCCGCAAGGCTGGATATCACCGCCGAGTATCCGATCAATGCGGCACCTATTGACTTAGTGATCAACCAGCTCGATGATGCCACCCGCAATTTGTACAAACAGCGTATTCCTTTCACCGTAAACCTGATTATTACCGGCGAAATGCTGAAACCACAGCTGGATTTTGACATTGAACTGGATGAGGATAATGCCAATGTGTCCCAGGATGTGACGAGCACGGTCAGCACCAAACTAACCCAGCTGCGCGAAAACCCGTCCGAACTGAACAAACAGGTGTTTGCACTGATTGCACTGGGCAATTTTATTGCTGAAAATCCGTTTGCCAGTTCCGCTGGTGGTGGCGGATTTGAATCGCTGGCACGCGGACAGCTGAGTTCATTCCTCAGCAACCAGCTGAACCGGCTGGCCGGCGACCTGATCGCCGGGGTGGAACTGAATTTTGACCTGCAAAGCACGGAGGACTATACCACCGGACAGATGCAGAACCGGACAGACCTGAATGTAGGCGTGTCAAAAAGGCTGCTGGACGACCGGCTGAAGGTGACCATTGGCTCCAATTTTGAGCTGGAAGGCCCCTCCCGGCCAGGTGCGCAGACGACCAATATTGCAGGGGATATTTCGGTGGACTATATGCTGTCAGGTGACGGGCGCTATACGCTCCGCGCTTACCGGAAAAACCAGTATCAGGTAACGCTGCAGGGACAATTTGTGGAAACCGGCCTGGGCTTTATTATCAATATGGATTACGACCGCTTTCAGGAACTGTTCATGACGGCAAAGCAACGCCAGGAACGGGAACAACAGCGCCAACGGCGCACAAGACTGCGTGATGACGATGAAACGGACAGGAACGGCGATGGCCGCCGTGAAAGGAGAGAAAATCAGGATGAATAAGACGCGCCATATACCCGTACTATTTTTAGTGACGCTGGCTACACTGGCGGGATGCAGCGGTTTAAAGCATCTGCCGCCGGGTGAAGTGCTGTATGTAAAAGGAGATGTGCATATTGAGACCGATACCATCCCCGAACAATATATAGAGCCGCTGGAAGAACGGCTGGAAGAATTACTGAGCCCCCAACCCACCGGATCTTTCCTGGGCATGCGCCCTCAGCTGGCCATTTATAACTGGGCGGGAGACAGTGCTACCGGGATCAAACGCTGGATACAGCGGACAGTGGGCCGCCCGCCGGTTTTTCTCAGTGACGTAAACCGGGAATATAATGAAAACCTGTTGCGGAACCGGCTGGAAAACCTGGGTTTCTTCAGCGCCGCTGTCAGCTCTGATACCACCATCAAAAACCGGCAGGCATCCATTCACTATACGGCTGCTCCTCATATTCCCTATCGCATCAAGCATATACAATATGATACCGGAGACTCGGAAGCGGGAAAAGCGATCCGGGCACTGACAGAAGGATCGTTGCTCACTCCGGGCCGGCCTTTCAACCTGGATCATATCATTTCCGAACGGGAGCGTATTGACAACGAACTTAAAAACAGGGGCTTTTACTATTTCAGTCCGGACTACCTCCTCGTCGAAACAGACAGCACCATTGGT
>CAZJKM010000014.1:5994-40992 GCA_964546645.1 uncultured Sphingobacteriaceae bacterium | reverse complement strand
TCCGAATGGCCAAGAACAATTAGCTTTTATAAAGAAAATGGCTTCGAAGAGAAAGGACCGAAATTGCGACTGAAATTAGAATAACATTTAATTTTTCCCCAAATCAATCAACCAATAAACTAACCCACCAATAAACTAATAAACTAATAAACCAACCCACTAATCAACCAATCACTTCTTATAATATTTCATGGCCTCCGGAATCAGTTTCTGTATCTCCATGATCCGCCGGGCGTCGCTGGGGTGTGTGCTGAGAAATTCAGGAGGTGAGCCGCCGCCTTGTTTGGCCTGCGACATCCGCTCCCAGAATCCTACCGCTTCATTGGGATCATAACCGGCCATGGCCATAAAAATCAGGCCCATTTTGTCAGCCTCGCTTTCCTGGTTCCGGGAGAATTTCAGCAAGCCCAGCTGTCCGCCAACACCATACAGGGAATTCAGTACCGAACGGGTTGTATTGGAACTTCCTGCAGCCTGTGCGCCCGCGTCAACAGCAACAGCGCCAACCTGTGCGGCTAACATCTGCGATGTCCGCTCCGCAGAATGCTGGGCAATAGCATGGGCAATTTCGTGCCCCATTACGGCAGCAAGACCGGCTTCCGTTTTAGTAACAGGCAATATACCGGTATAAATAGCCACTTTCCCCCCCGGCATGCACCAGGCGTTGATCTGGTCTTCCTGGATGAGGTTAAACTCCCAGTTAAAATTATACCGGTCGCCGTAACCGCTTTGCTGCAGGTAGTTGGTAATAGCTGTCGCAATCCGGTTCCCCACGCGCTGTACCATCTGCGTATTGGCAGTGCCTCTTACTACCGTTGTCTTCGGGTCTTTTAAAAGATCGTTATAGGCAAGTGTTGCCTGTTCCTGCAACTGCCTATCATCTACCAGGCTCAGCTGGCGGCGGCCTGTTAACGGCACCGTGGCGCAGGCCGCCAAAAAAAGCACCAGCCCTATACTTAGAAAATGTTTTAACGTGTTCATATTAATAAAATATATAAATCATACTTCGTTCTTCCGCTTCTGTAGCAATATATATGCCGATCGGAGCTTAACCGGCAGGCGGTTTTTTTCTTTTGAATAAATAAACTTTTGACTCACTACCCTTGAGCAGGCGTTCAATGTTTTTCTGGTGGGTTATCAGCACAAGGGCGCAGATACAGATACCATACAGCAATATGGATTTAATAGGTGTCTGGAATAAAAACACGACACTGAACGGAAAAGCAAAACCAGCCATTATAGAACTGAGGGACACATAATGGGTAGTAAGCAACATGAAAAGAAACACGAGCACACAAACTAAAGCAGCTTCCGGATAGACAGCAAGGATCATCCCGAACAGCGTTGCTACACCTTTTCCGCCCCGGAACCCCGCAAAAATTGGGAATAAATGCCCCATAACGGCTATGACCCCCAACGCCAGCTTATAATTGATAAACGTTACGGATGATGTCGGACCGGTGACAGATGCACCGATGAAAAACGCCAGGTTAGTGGCTGTCCATCCTTTAAACATATCAATGATCATCACGGCTGTACCCGCTTTAAATCCCAGGACACGATAGGTATTGGTGGCACCGGCATTACCACTTCCATATTCCCTCACATCCACTCCATAGAATGCCTGCCCAAGCCATACAGCCGTTGGGATAGAACCAAACAGATAGGCTAACAAAAGCGCAGCTAAGGAATATACTGATATCATGAAGTCGATTTATAGAATTTGCGCCTTTAAACTCATATCCAAGCTTTTAACAGAATGTGTCAAGGCGCCCATAGAGATATAATCCACACCACATAACGCGTAAGAGCGGGCGTTGGAAATCGTAATACCACCGGAAGCTTCGGTTACATACCGGCCGGCTACTTCGGACACAGCCTGCTTTAATCCCTCTAAATCAAAATTATCCAGTAAAATCCGATCCATCCCCCCGTGCGCAACGACATCCCGCAGCTCGTCAAGGTTTCTGACTTCTATCTCAATCTCAATAGGCTTATTCAATTGGTTCCTGTATCGGTTGGCTGCATCCAGCGCTTTTACCACACCACCGCAAAAATCAATATGGTTGTCCTTGATCAGGATCATATCATATAAACCGAAACGATGGTTCACTCCCCCGCCTATGCGCACCGCCTCCTTTTCCAGAAAGCGTATGCCGGGAGTTGTTTTGCGCGTATCCAGTACGCGCGTCCCCGTGCCTGTCAACTGGTCCACCACACGTCTCGTCAGCGTAGCAATCCCACTCATCCGCTGCATTATATTAAGGACCAACCGTTCGGCCAGCAGGATGCTGTGCGCACTTCCGGAAACCGATAACACCCGGTCGCCCGCCATCACATCTGTTCCGTCCTGTTCATACAGCCTGACCTGCAATTGGCTATCAATCTCATGAAAAACCCTGAGGGCAACCGAAACACCGGCCAACACCCCATCTTCTTTCATGAGGAGTACCGCCTCACCCTGTGTGCCGCCAGGGATCGTTGCCAGCGAGGTATGGTCTCCATCCCCTGCATCCTCTGCAAGAGCCTGATTGATAAAGCTTTTTAATTGTTCGTCTGCTGATAAACCTGCCATCATCTCCTATTATAGATGGCTCAAAAGTACAAAATCAGCCAGACAGTACCACCATTACATGAAGAATTCCTGCTTCCATATAAACGGCCGGATAAAATGCGGATTACCGGGAGGAAGGATCTATCCGGATTTCAGTGATCAGAAAACGACCCTCCGTGTTTTTCATCACCAGCGAAACTTTGAAGACCCCTCTGGCGGTTGAAAGGTTGAGGACAATATAACGATGATTGGAACTGCTATCCAGTTTGTGCTGAATTTTTACACCTGACGGATCGTGTTTTGTAAAAAAATCGCGCAGCACAATCTCGGCCTGCACTTTTGAGTAAACACTTTCGTCAGCAGAAATAGACAAACTGACGGTATTGGCAAAAGACCGGGCCAGGTCTTTTGTATTCCCATTCTTAAAATACGCAGCTATGTCCTCTACGGTATCCTGGGCCGGGATCAAACCCTGAAACAATAAGCTGCTATGTAAAAGCAAAGTAAAAATAATACCCATACAACTCCATTTATGTGATATACCTATTGCTTACAAAGCAAAGCTACGGCGTCGCTAATTTGTATCAAATTGAATACAATTGCAGCAAAACTAAAACATTTTATAAGAATATTCCCATATCCACACGCTATGTGCGAAAAGCATGCCAGCCTTTTTCTACGTTGGCAACACAGTCCTGAAACAATATTTTATATAAAACAATATCAAAAAACACGGCAGCCTGATAACGAAATAAAATTTTTATAGTATAATTGTTGCCAGCTTTTCAATTCCTATAACACTGAGACAATGTCAGACTATTTTAAAACACTTATTAAACAAGTAAAAGAAAAAAATTCAACACAGCCTGAATTTATACAGGCCGTAACAGAGGTTTCCGAAGCCGTATTACCTTATCTTGAAAAAGAGCATCCGGAATGGATCAACGTGAAGTTGTTTGAACGTATGGTGGAACCTGAGCGGGTTGTTATATTCCGGGTTACATGGACAGACGACCGTAATCAGGTGCAAATTAACAGAGGGTATCGGGTGCAGATGAACAGTGCAATAGGCCCGTATAAGGGCGGTTTACGCTTTTCTCCCACTGTAAACCTGAGCATCCTGAAATTCCTGGCCTTTGAACAGGTATTTAAGAACAGCCTGACAGGTATTCCGCTCGGTGGCGGAAAAGGGGGATCCGACTTCGATCCTAAGGGTAAATCCGACCAGGAGATCATGCGTTTCTGCCAGGCATTCATGAGCGAGCTGTACCGGCATATCGGACCGGAAACAGACGTACCGGCCGGCGATATCGGTGTGGGTGAGCGCGAAATCGGTTACCTGTTCGGCCAGTACAAAAAATTACGCAACGAGTTTACCGGCGTACTGACAGGAAAAGGCTTTCCGTGGGGAGGCAGTCATATCCGTCCCGAAGCAACCGGATACGGTTTGCTGTATTTTCTGGACCATATGCTGCAACAACATAACCATTCCATTAAAGGAAAAACAATCGCTGTTTCCGGTGCCGGAAACGTAGCGCAGTTTGCCGCGCTGAAGGCGATTGAAATGGGCGGCAAAGTGATCACCATGTCCAATTCAGGCGGCACCTTATACCACAAAAATGGTTTTTCGGCAGAAGACATCCTGACGATCCAGCAGCTGCAAAGTGCTAACCAGCGCGACCTGAAAGGAGCAGTAAAGAACACCGTATTCAAAAAAGGAAGCAAACCCTGGGAAATAGCCTGTGATATTGCCCTGCCCTGCGCTACACAGAACGAGCTGGATGAACAGGATGCCAAACAACTGATAAAAAACAAATGTATCGCGGTAGCCGAAGGTGCTAATATGCCGACCACACTGGGTGCCACAAAATTACTTGAAAAAGCCGGAGTGCTCTTCGCACCCGGAAAAGCGGCAAACGCCGGCGGGGTTGCCGTATCCGGACTGGAAATGTCGCAGAACCGGATCGGGCAACAATGGCCGGCCGAGAAAGTGGATCAGCGGCTCCGCATAATAATGAACCACATCCACCACACCTGCGTTAAATACGGAACCGAAGCAGACGGACAAATCAACTATGTAAAAGGGGCCAACATCGGCGGATTCATAAAGGTGGCAAAGGCTATGATTGCACAAGGCATAGTATAGCCGGGCACCCCATCAGGAATAGGTATTTTTGCAGAAAAAGCATGAGAGCGATCGCTGAACTTCCACACCCGGATTGCCGGATCAGTATCTTTTCGATGAACGGAAAATTTATTATCAAGATCGAACAGGGAACGTTGGAACAAGTGTATAAAATTGCGGAATTAAATATTCCTGATGGGGTTGATGGCATATTCGCCTTGTTGGATGAAGCATTCATACAGTCTGTAACCGAACGTTTTGATGCCATGCGCCAGTCATTCAGGGAAACCTTCAACAGGTATGATGCTTAGCGGGCGCCCGCTTCGCTATAGTGATAAAAAACACCTATCTTTGCAAGGAAGCAAACCGTTCTATCGCTGCGGCTACAGGTCGTAGAGGAAAGTCCGGGCAACACAGAGCATTCCGCTTCCTAACGGGAAGGCCCCGGTTATCCGGGGACGGAAAGTGCCACAGAAAATATACCGTCACGCCACTGGTGTGATAAGGGTGAAAACGTGAGGTAAGAGCTCACGGCCTTGCATGGTGACATGCATTGCGGTAAACCCCGGAAGTTGAAAGGTCAAATAGGTTCCGGATTGGGGTTGCTCGCCCCCTCTGCCTGCTGGCAGAACCGGAATGGGTAGACCGTTAGACCCTGCCAGCAATGGCCGGGCCAGATAAATGATAGAAATCCGTTTTCGGGCGGATAACAGAACCCGGCTTACCGGTTTGCTTCTTAATGATGACAGGAAATTTGAGTATATGGCGAAAATACTGATTATTGATGATGAACGGGCTATCCGTAATACACTGAGGGAGATTCTTGAGTACGAAGATTACAAGGTCCTCGACGTTGATAACGGACAGGACGGTCTGGCTGTCATTGCTAAAGACGATATCGACCTGGTTCTCTGCGACATAAAAATGAGCAAAATGGACGGCATGGAAGTATTGACGGAAGCATTGCTCCTTAAACCTGACCTCCCCTTCATCATGATATCCGGCCATGGCACTGTTGAAACAGCCGTTGAGGCCAGCAAAAAGGGGGCGTATGATTTTATATCCAAACCACCTGACCTGAACCGCCTGCTGATAACGGTCCGCAATGCATTGGAAAGAGGGACCCTTGTAACGGAAACGAAGGTACTGAAACGCAAAGTAAGACGGACACGGGATATCCTGGGCAACTCCGAAGCCATCAACCGCATCAAGGATACCATTGAACGGGTTGCCCCTACCGATGCACGGGTACTCATTACCGGTGCCAACGGCAGTGGAAAAGAATTAGTCGCCCGCTGGCTGCACGAAAAATCAAGCCGGGCAAATGCCCCGCTTATCGAAGTGAATTGTGCCGCTATCCCTTCCGAACTGATAGAAAGTGAGCTTTTCGGACATGAGAAAGGGTCATTTACCTCTGCCATCAAACAACGTATCGGCAAATTTGAACAAGCGCACAACGGAACGCTGTTTCTGGACGAGATAGGCGACATGAGTCTTTCTGCCCAGGCTAAAGTACTGCGTGCACTGCAGGAAAATAAGATCAACCGGGTTGGAGGTGAAAAGGAAATTGAAGTCAATGTCCGTGTCGTGGCAGCAACCAATAAAGACCTACTGCAGGAAATCGAAAACGGCAATTTCCGCATGGACCTCTTTCATCGGCTAAGTGTCATTCTGATCCATGTACCTACTTTGTCGGATCGAAAAGACGATATCCCGGTTATTGCATCGCATTTCTGCGAAGAAATCTGCTCAGAATACGGTATCGCTGTCAAAAAATTCACCGATGGTGCAATGAATGCACTGAAGAACCTGCCATGGACCGGCAATATCCGCGAATTACGGAATATGGTGGAACGGCTGATCATCCTGAGCAATAAGGCGATTACGGATAAAGACGTTATTGCTTTTGCCAATCCGGGAGGCCCTGTTACGCTCAGCTCAAACGGGCATTCACATCCGGCAACAGCTACCCGGAGTGGTGCATTGATCACCCCGGATGAAAAATACGACGGATTCAATTCTTTCCAGGATTTTAAAGACCACGCCGAAAAGGAGTTTATAAAGTATAAACTTGAAAAAAACAGCTGGAATGTATCAAAAACAGCAGATGAGATTGATATACAACGAAGCCACCTGTATAGTAAGATCGAAAAATATGGCCTGAAACGGGAGAACTGATCGATGGTTTGCCGCTAATTCCACATCGGGTTTTGGGGAAATTTGGCAACATGGGCATATTTTGGCCCAAGGTTGACAATCGCCTCTCTCCACAAATTTTCCTCATCATTCTCAAAGACAATATCCGGATGATAGCTGCTGCTCACCATCCAGGTATTTTCCTGGAGTTCCTGATCCAACTGCCCCGGAGACCAACCGGAATAACCCATAAAAAATTTGATTTCATCCTCTCCGATCTCCTTACGCTGTATCAGTAACCTCAGCGCTTCAAAATTCCCACCCCAATAAACACCGTTTGCCAGTTCAATTCCACTGTTCAGCCGATCATAGCATTTATGGACAAAATGGAGTGTATCCCTGCCAACCGGACCACCAATGAATAATCTGAACGGAGCCTCAGGCAAATCGGCGAAGACGTCTCCGAGTGTCAGCACATCGGGTTGATTGAGGATAAAGCCTAAGGTGCCATCGGTATCATCGTGCTCACATAAAAGCACAACAGAGCGTTTAAAATTGGGATCCAGCATGAATGGTTCAGAAACCAATAAACTCGCTGCCCGCGGCGGTACTTTATTTAACATATATTCTATTTTGTCAGCTGATTCGGAATGCAATATAATGATCGTTTAAATAAACACAAAAATCCGGAAAATGTTTGAATATTCATTACACGTTTGCCTTTCCTGTCATATGAATATTTCATATGTTTGTATCATGGCTATCCACAACCACTTACAGGACATCAGAAAGGATTATATCCTGCTTCAGCTTAATGAAAATGACATCGACCCCGATCCGTTTGTACAGTTCGGGGCATGGATAGACGAAGCTGTCAGCCAGCAGGTTGAAGAGCCTACGGCTATGACGCTTGCCACCGTTTCCCCGGATGGAAGGCCCTCTGTCCGGATTGTTTTACTGAAACAGGCGGACGAAAACGGCCTTTGCTTTTTCACTAACTACGCTAGCCGGAAAGGAAAAGAGCTGGGGGGGAACAGCGCCGCCGCACTTTTATTCTTCTGGCCGCAATTACAGCGGCAAATCCGCGTGGAGGGATATGTGGAGAAAATGAGCGATGCGGAATCAGATCAGTATTTCCAATCACGCCCGCGTGACAGCCAGCTGGGAGCGGTCGCATCGCCCCAAAGCACCCCAATCCGGGACAGAAAGGTACTGGAAGACAAACTGACCGAACTGGAAGCCAGGTATGCCGGCAAGGCAATTGATAAACCGGCACATTGGGGAGGATACAGGCTGAAACCAGACTATTTTGAGTTCTGGCAGGGACGCGGCAGCCGGTTGCATGACCGGCTGGTGTATGAATGGCAGGACGACAAATGGCTCATCAGCAGGCTGGCGCCGTAAACGCTGAACTAACACTGACATGAATACGGAAACCGTAAAAAGCATTCTGACAGCACATTTCGGAAGCGAAGTGATCGTCGCTGAAGAGACCGGCGGACTTCAGCCTGCCCTTATTATTAAAACCGCGCTCATCAGTCAGGTGGCAGAGCTGCTGCGTGATCATGAGCAAACCTGGTTCGATTTCCTATCCTGTATAAGTGGTGTCGATGACGGGCCCCAGGCCGGTACGTTTACGGTCGTATATCATCTGGCATCCATCCCGCATAAAACACAGCTGACGCTGAAAGTGGTGGTAGCCAACGGGCGGACTCCGGAACTATTACCAGTGGTACCCAGCGTGAGCCATATATGGCGTACTGCTGACTGGCATGAACGGGAAGCCTACGATCTGGTGGGTATCTATTTTGACGGACATCCTGATCTGAGACGAATACTCTTACCGGATGATTGGGAGGGCCATCCCCTGAGAAAAGATTATGAGGAAGCAGAAACGTATCATGGCATTACTATCAAATGATACCGTTAGCCGCATGAATGAAAATAAAGTAATTATAGGTTGTGGATAACCCTGCACTGGAAAAATACCGCGAGCGAATGGCCCGTATCGGGCCTGAAGAAATGATCATCAACATGGGTCCGCAACACCCCTCCACACACGGTGTGTTGCGGCTGGAGCTGATCACCGACGGGGAAATTGTGAAAGAAGTTATACCCCATATGGGGTATCTCCACAGATGTTTCGAGAAGCATGCCGAGTCCATGAACTATGGCAAAACCATTCCGTTTACAGACCGTATGGACTACCTGGCGTCCATGAATAACAGCCATGCCTTCGTAATGGGCGTGGAACGTATGCTGGGCATCGACCAAAAGATCCCCAAGCGTATCGAGTACACCCGTGTGCTGGTGTGCGAGTTAAACCGGATCGCTTCCCACCTGATTGCTATCGGAACATACGGAATCGATATCGGTGCTTTTACTCCTTTCATGTGGTGCTTCAGGGACCGGGAACATATCATGAACATGCTTGAGTGGTTGTCCGGTTCCCGCATGTTGTATAATTATATCTGGGTTGGCGGGCTTTTCTATGACCTGCCGGTAGGATTTGAAGAGCGCTGCGGTGAATTTATTACTTATTTTAAACCCAAGCTCAAAGACCTGGATGAGCTGCTTACGAACAACCAGATTTTCATTTCCCGGACGGCTAACATCGGTATTTTGCCGGCAGACGTTGCCATCAATTACGGTTGCTCAGGCCCTATGCTCAGGGCTTCAGGCATCAAGTGGGATCTCCGCCGCGTAGATGGCTATTCCGTATACCCTGAAATTGAATTTGATATTCCGGTCGGAAAAGGAGAAATGGGACATACTGGTGATTGCTGGGATCGTTATAAAGTACGGGTTGATGAAGTCAAAGAGTCTATCCGTATCATTGAGCAATGCGTAGAACAGCTCACCAAAACATATAAACGCACACCGGATTTTGACCCGAGGGCGCTGGTCCCCAAAAAAGTAAATATTAAACCGCAGGATTATTATATACGTGCAGAAAACCCTAAAGGGGAGCTCGGCTTTTATTTTATTACGCAGGAAAAATCAGATATACCCAAGCGGGTTAAAGCCCGGGGGCCGAGCTTTAACAACCTTTCTGTGCTGCCCCAACTATCAAAAGGTGTACTTATAGCAGATTTAATTGCTATTCTGGGATCCATTGACATTGTACTGGGCGAAGTGGACCGATAATTCACAGCATTTGCAAAAGTGCTTTTATCTCGTTATCTTTGTCCCATCATAATTTAGGTTTATAATTGGTTAGTTAAAGGTTTCCATTCTCCCCGTTTGGAAACCTTTATTTTTTCAGACTATCTGCAATCACAAAACCACATGCCCATGCCCATTGAAAATTATAGCCACCCAACCACCCGGTAACATCCACACATTCCCCGCCAAAAAACAATCCGGGTATACGGATACTTTCCATCGTTGCAGCATTCAGTTCATGCGTGGCAACACCCCCACGCATCACCTCTGCCTTGTCATAACCCTTATAACCTGCCGGCTTCACACGGAAGCGATGAATTACATCCTCCGCACGTACCGCATCCGCTTTACTCATGGAAGCAATTTTCCGGTCGACCGGCAGAAACCGGGCAAGCGCATCCACAAATCTTTTGCTGTAATACCGTTGCAGCAGTTGGGCCAGCAGCAACCTCCCTCCCGATTCCCGTTCTGCAGCGATCAGCTGCTGTATACTCGCACCCGGAAGCAAGTCAATCGTCAGCCAGCTCCCCGGCCGCCAGTAGGTAGATATCTGCAGGATGGCCGGTCCGCTTAAACCCCAATGCGTAAAAAGGATATTCTCCTCAAAAGAAATGTCTTCATAATGGACCCGGCAGAAGATGCTGTTCCCGGAAAGGGCGGCAAACCATTCCTGGTCTTTCCCGGTAATGACCAGCGGGACAAGGGCCGGTGACGGAGGAATAACCGCCAGTCCGAACTGCCGGGCGATACGCAGGGCAAAATCACTGGCACCCAGCTTGGCGACGGGCAAGCCACCGCTGGCCATAACCACAGAAGGGGTATATACCGTATGCTGATCGCCATGCTGTTGGAAGGCGACTTCAAAACTGCCGTCAGCCTGTCTGTATACACCAGCAACGTCTGCATTCAGTTGCACAGGTTGGTTCAGCCGGCGCAATTCTTCCTGAAAGACTGCCACAATATCTTTGGCTTTATCTGAATGGGGGAATAACTGACCCAGGGTCTTTTCCTTCCCGGTAATCCCGAAACGATCGAAAAACCGGACCGTATCGTCCACCGTCCATTTCGACAGCACGCCACTGCAGAACGCCGTGTCGCCGGTAACAAATTGATAAGCCGTCGTATACAGGTTCGTATAATTGCAGCGCCCACCCCCGGATATCAGGATTTTAGCGCCCAGCCGGTTATTACGTTCCAACAGCAGCACTTTTTTCCCCAGGTAACCCGCCTGCACCGCACACATCAGCCCACATGCACCACCACCGATGACAACCGCATCCACCTCGTTTTGCCGGGGATCCATAAACAGCACTAAACAACCAGCATATCCGAAACCGGGACGGTTCTTTTTTCTTCCCAGCTCTGCATGCCTAACTCAACAATCCGGATGACATTCCTTGCTTCTTCAGCTTTCACGATCAGGGATGCTTTACCAACGATCGCCTCATATATATTCTGATAAAATGCCGGATAATTGCCGGGTTCACTTTTCAGCGTTTCTATCACCGATTCACCTGCACGATCCAGGTGCAGTTTCCCCCAGATCTGTTCCGGTTCCTCTCCCCAACCCGGCATATCCGGTGTCTTTCCCTCCCGCAGCGCTGCTTCCTGCGGATCAATGCCGTATTTAACAAAGGCTCCCTGTTCGCCATAAATCGAATAGCGGGGTGAAGGTTCTTTTACCAGCAGTGACCCCCGTAACGTTACTCTGAAACGATCGTCAGGATAATGCAGGACTACCATGAAATCATCAACTGTGCGGCTGTTATCCCGTTGTTTCCGCAGGTCGCCTGTCACCGCCACAGGGAAACCAAAGAGTACCAGCGCCTGATCAATCAGGTGAGACCCCAGGTCATACCAGATTCCTGATCCGGGAAGATCATCTTCCCGCCAGTTGTCACGGAGAAAATTACGGAAACGATCATACCGCACCTCGAAATTTACCAGCCGTCCCAGGGCATCCCCTGCCAATAACCGCCTCACCGTAAGAAAATCGCTGTTCCAACGCGCATTGTGGTGAACGGAGAGCAGCCGTTTCTTTTCACGGGCTATACGGATCAGCCGGTCGGCATCCGCACTGGTATTGGTAAACGGCTTGTCTACAACAACGTGTTTTCCGGCCTTCAACGCTTCTTCTGCCAACATCGCATGGACATCATTGGAGGTCGCTATAACCACCAGGTCAATATCGTCAGCACCTATAATCTCCTGCCAATGCATCGCTGCCCGGGCTGCCGGATACCGCGACCGGAGCAGTTCCTGCTGTTCCGGCTTTCTGGCCGTTACACGATGCAGGGTCAACCCTTTTACCGAATGAATCACCGGGGCGTGAAAAACCTGGCCCGCCGCGCCATAACCAATAAGCCCTACCCGGATATGCTGTTCCATGAATAGTGAATGATTTGTAATACTTTTATGATCTGCTATACCTTCCAAAAGGCCCAAAATTAACAAAATTAATCCGGAGATTATGTCACTGAAAAATACACAAAGAGCAGGAAAATAGCAGATTTATAACTATGTTTGTTTTTTAAGAACAAGATGGTATGCCTTATAAAGAACGGGAAATAAACAAGCTCTACTACACAATGGGTGAAGTTTCATCCATGTTCGGCGTTAATGCTTCACAGATCCGGTTTTATGAACGGGAATTTGATATTCTTCAGCCTAAGAAAAATAAAAAGGGGAACCGGCTTTTTTCTCCCGAGGATGTCGCCAACCTCAAAATCATCTTTCACCTTGTTAAAGAAAAAGGATTTACCTTACAGGGTGCACGGGAATACCTCAGGACCAACAAACAGGAAGCCCGCGAACACCAACGGGTCATCGACTCACTGGAACGCCTGAAGCAGTTTTTAATGGAAGTCCGTAACAGCCTTTAACGCTTCCTCCAGGGTTGAATCCGCCTTTTGTATAAACGATTCCACCAACTCGACCATCCGGGTACTACCCATAAAAGCAGCACTGCGCTGATGCAGGCTTGCAGGTTTTAATTCCAGCATCCTGTTCTTTCCATCGCTTGCCTTACCTCCCGCCTGTTCGATGATAAACGCCATCGGATTACATTCATATATCAGCCGAAGCTTCCCTTCCGGATGGGAAGAAGTAGTGGGGTACAGAAAAATGCCACCCTTAATCAGGTTGCGGTGTATATCAGCAACCATTGATCCTATATAACGCGATGTATAGGGCCTGTTGGTAGCTTTATCCTCCACCTGGCAATATTTGATAAAGTCTTTAACACCCTGCGGAAAACGGATATAATTCCCTTCATTAATCGAGTAAATCAACCCCGTTTCAGGAATTTTCATATTGGGATGTGACAGGCAGAACTCCCCGATAGACGGGTCCAGCGTAAAACCATTCACTCCTTTACCGGTGGTATACACCAGCATGGTGGACGAACCATAGATCACATATCCCGCGGCAACCTGCTCCGTTCCGGGCTGCAGCACATCGTCCATGCCAACCCGGCCTTCCCTGCTTTTCCGGCGATAGATGGAAAAAACCGTACCTACCGACACATTCACATCGACGTTGGAGGAGCCGTCCAACGGGTCAATAGCCACGATATACTTGGCATTTTTCGATATTTCCGAATCCATATAAACACACTCGTCCTGCTCTTCCGACGCGACCACACAGCATTCCCCTCCGCTCCTCAGCGCCGAGATGAATTGCTCATCGGCATATACATCCAGCTTCTTTTGCCCTTCACCCTGAATGTTTGTGGTTCCGTTTTCCCCGAGAATATCAACCAGTCCTGCTTTATTCACCTCCCGGTTCACAATCTTTGCCGCGATACCAATGTCACGCAGCAAGCGGGAAAACTCACCCTTAGCATAGGGGAAATCTGCCTGTTTCTCGATAATGAACTGACCAAGTGTCGTCACTTTTGCCATCATATAGTTGTTTGCTTATAGTGTATTTCAGTGCAGCAAAAATAGCGCCTATAAAACAAAAAAACAACATATTTAATACCCCTTAGTGTATTTTTATTTACCTGCCGGCAAGTTCGACAACCTGGAGATTTTCAATACGGTCCCCGTTGATGTCAAATCGTAAAAGTGTACGGACTTTATGCCACCCTTGTTTGCCGGCAGCTCCGGGATTTAAATGGAGGCATTGGATTTTTTTATCAAACATCACCTTCAGTATGTGGGAATGTCCCGTGATAAAAAGCCGCGGGGGATGAAGGTAGATATCTTTCCTGACGGCCTGGCTGTACCGGCCCGGATAACCTCCGATGTGTGTCATCCATACATCGACACCCTCACAAAAAAAACGGAGATGCTCCGGGTACCGGCTACGGACATCCGTTCCGTCTATATTGCCATAGACACCACGCAATGGTTTAAAGGCTGCCAACGCGGCTGCCACCCCTGCATCACCGAAGTCCCCGGCATGCCAGACCTCATCACAGGCCTCAAAATGTCTGAACACCGCGTCATCCAGAAACCCGTGTGTATCTGAGAGTAATCCGATTTTCGTCATCCGTTGCTTTTCTGTTATGTTTCTTTAAAATGCCAGGAAAAAATCTTTCAGCAGCTGCTTATACCCCGTTGTGTATTCACCCTTTTCAGCATAAATCGTGTGCACTTCCGTTAAAGGCAGTGTATCCGTGGGCTGTTTTCCCAGTGTGAGGATCGTCCTTACCGGTTCCTTATCCGCAAACGAGCGGATGTATATCCGGTTCACCAGGAACAGCCGGTATTCACCGGCCTTCTTTTCGACCCTGTCTGCTGTCGGTAACGGCAATATCATCTGCAACGTCCCCCTGCTGCTTAGCCATTGCCCCGCTTTCTGGAGGAGATGATCAAAAAAGAACACATCGCCATGCCGGGCGATCGCTTTCTTTTCATCACCATTTTTTAATGAATCTATAAAATACGGCGGGTTCGATACCATCAGGTCATAAGGTCGTACCGGATTGAAATGTACAAAATCAGCGTGGTGACAACTCATCCTGGCTGCAAAAGGGGTGTTCCTGAAGTTTTCCGCCGCCCTGGCGGCGGCGGGCCCATCCACTTCCACTGCGTCGATAACCGCATCCGGATAACGCTGTGCCAGCATCAGTGCAATCACGCCGGTACCGGTACCAATGTCAAGGATGCCAACCGGCTGCCGCTGTGAAGCCAGACCACCAAGCAGCACACCATCCGTATTCACTTTCATCGCACACCCTTCCTGGTTGATGTCGAATTGTTTGAAACGAAAGATTCCTGCCATCTTACGAAGATAACGATTCCCTGCGGTATAGCCGGGTACCTGCAAAAACAACTGCGAAAACAATCCCGGTAACCCCTGCCATACTGCCGGCAATGGTCGCATTCAACCAATAAGCCATCCCGTATCCGGCAACAGCGATGAACACACCCAGCAGAACGGTGATCAGCATCATCCGGCGAAGACGATCGGTCAGCAAGTAAGCGGTAGCAGGCGGACCAATGAGAAAGGCAATGACCAGAATGGCACCGACCGACTCAAATGATCCTACTGTGGTTAATGAGACCATGCCCATCAGCAGGTAATGCCACAAGGAAGTGGAGACCCCTACCGCTGTTGCAAATGCTGCATCAAAGGTAGTCAGTGACAGCTGGCGGTATCCCAATACCACAAACAAGAGGACAAGCATAAAAATAGCCGACAGGATATACACGGGACGGGGGCCCATATTGACCCCACCTTCCGTGATCCACAGGTCGATGGGCACGTAGGCGATTTCACCATATAACACGCAATCCTGGTCGAGATCTACCTGCCCGGCGAATACGCTGATCAATACCATCCCTACAGCAAATAGAAACGTGAAGGTAACACCGATGGAAGCGTCTGTCTGCAAATTTGCCCGGCGATGGAAATATTCAATAACAACCGTTGCAAACAGCCCCGTTGCACCCGCTCCTAACAGCATCGGAAGGGTTTCCCGGCTGCCGCTCAGCAAAAAGGCAATGACAATACCGGGCAATACGGCATGACTGATAGCGTCACCAACCATACTCATCCGCCGGAGGATCAGGAAGCATCCCAATAATCCGCAGGAAACAGCCACAAGGGCTCCGGTCAGTATGGTCCAAAAGGCAATCATATTCATTATTCTTTTATCTTCGGGATTTTCGCCTGATGCGGATCCGTATCCGGATAATTCAGCTGGTGCTCCAGTTCTTTCTCCAGTTCCGGTGTAATCACATGCTCCATCGTTTCCGCATCGTCATGTACGTGATCTGCCGCAATCTGCATGTAATTCGTAAGGTACAATTCCCACAAACGATGCAGCCTTACTACCCGTGCGGCCTGTACCATACCCTGCTCTGTTAACTGCCACCCTTCGTCCGATTTCCGGAGGATCTTTTTTCGTTCAAGCCTTTTCAGGCTTTTTCTCAGGTTCTCTTTACCGAGTTCGCGAAAAGCCCGTATCTCGTTCAGGTTACGCGCTTTCAACGGATTGTCATCGCTTTCGCCCAGCTGGTAAAATACCTTCAGTGTGTTTTCTTCCAGTATCTGCCGTTTATTCCGCCGCCGCAGATACGCTTTAGCAACAATCCCTTTTTTCGGAGCAAAAAAGAAGGAAGCAAAGGCAACCAGTGAAGAAACAATAACCATCCAGGGCCCGGTGGGCATGGCAGGAGCGGCATAGGACAAGTAAGCACCCGTCAACCCTGAAAAAGCTCCGATAATCGCGGCAAGGGTCACCATCACCCGTAAATTATCCGTCCAGTAACGCGCGGCTGCACCCGGCGTAATCAGCATGGCTGCCATGAGTACCACACCTACTGCCGTGATACCGGTTACAACAGCCAGTACTGTCAGTGAAGTCAGCAGCAAATCAAGCCGGTAAACCGGATAACCGAGTGCTTTGGCATACGCCTCATCAAACGCCACCAACGTAAACTCTTTAAAGAACAACAAAACAACCGCAATCAGAATGATTGCAATAACACTGAAAACAATCAGGTCTGTTCCGATCAGTGCGGCTGCTTTACCGAAAATAAAATGATCAAGGCCGCTCTGGGCAGCATGGCCTGATTGCTGAATGTACGTCATCAGCACCATACCAAAGCCGAAGAAAACAGAAAGGACCAAACCTATCGCTGCATCTTTTTTAAGTTTTGAAGCAGCTGTTATATAGTCGATGAGCACCAACGCCAGCCAACCGGTAAGAAAAGCCCCTGCCACCATCCATGCCGTCTGCTTAACAGCACCTGCCACCAAAAAAGCCGCACAGATACCCGGCAGAACGGCATGCGCAACGGCGTCACCTACCAGGGCTTTTTTCTTCAGCAACGTAAATGAACCGACAATCGCTGAACTGGCCGACAGCAATACGGAGCCACCCGCTACGTAGCGCACGTTCGGGTCTGAAAAAGAAAAAAAATCAACCAGTGTATCCATCTTTCCTTCGATTATTCTCTTGCCGGAAACTGCTTTTTTTCAAGCAGGTTACCCATCTCTGCCAGGAGCGTCAGCTTGCCCCCATAGGTCTGCTGCAGCATTTCCGCTGTCAGCACCTCCTCTGTAGGACCGGAAGCAACCAGCCGCATATTCAGCAGCAATACCCAATTAAAATAACGTTGCGCCGACTGCAGGTCGTGGTGAACCACCATAATGGTCTTGTCCCTGGCTGCCATATCCTGAAACAAATCGACGATCGCCTTTTCCGTCGCTGCATCCACCCCTGCAAAAGGCTCATCCATCAGGTAAAAGTCGGCTTCCTGCGCCAAAGCCCTGGCCAGGAAAACGCGTTGCTGCTGCCCGCCTGATAACTGGGCTATCTGCCGCTTTACAAACCCTTCCATCCCTACACGGTGAAGACATTCCATGACTATATCCTTATCCCGGCTGCCGGGACGTTTAAAAAAACCAAGTTTACCATAACGTCCCATGAGTACCACATCAAAGACAGATGCCGGGAAATCCCAGTCGACAGACTCCCGTTGGGGTACATAACTGATCCGGTCCCGAACCTCGTCCAATGGCTTTCCGAATAAGCGTACATAGCCGCTTGATAACGGAATAATACCCATGATGGCCTTTAGCAAAGTGGACTTCCCGGCTCCGTTCGGCCCCATGATACCGGCAATACGGCCACGCGGCATCTCAAAGTCAACACCCCACAATACCGGCTTTCTGGCGTAGCTGACCGTCAGGTCATGCACTTCGACCGCAATTTCTTCAGATACTGCTTCCATATCAGCAAATTGATTTATAAACTATTTCCTATCATCCGACGCCAATGCCTGCACCAACACAGACACATTGTGGGTAACCATACCGGTATACGTACCTTCCGGAGTCCCCGGTTCACCCATTGCGTCTGAATACAGACTACCACCCAGGGCAATTTTCCCTCCTCTTTTTTTCACACCGGCCATAACAGCTGTTACCGACCGGTCGGATACGGATGTCTCCGTGAAAATAGCCGGAATGTCCTGCTCCGTTATGAAACCAACCAGCTCTGTAACGTCCCGCAATCCGAATTCCGAAAGCGTAGAGATTCCCTGTAATCCCCTCACCTCTATACCATACGCCCGCCCGAAGTAACGGAAGGCATCGTGTGCGGTGATCAGCACCCGCTGCCGGGGCGGGATTCGCTGTATTTCCTGATACGCCCAGGTATGCAGCGAATCCAATGTCTCCATGTAACGGCTGGTGTTCAGGCGGTACTGACCGGCCCGCAGGCTGTCGGCTTCCGCCAGCTTATGGCCGGCAATACCTACCACCTCCCGCCACAGGCTGACGTCGAACCAGACATGCGGGTCCGGATACCCCGCATGCGTTTCAAGCAGCCTGCTTGCCGGCAGCTCATCGGCTACAGCAATAACCGGCCGGATCCGCGATAATTTTTTAAGTACATCGCCCAACTTTCCTTCCAGGTGTAAACCCTGGTAAAAAATATAATCTGCTTTCAGGAGTTTTTCCAGGTCACGCTGACTGGCTTTGTACAAATGCGGATCTACCCCCGGCCCCATCAACGCCTCCACGTCCGCTTCTTTTCCTGCGATATGCCGGAGTGCGTCGGCAAGCATTCCGGTCGTAACCACAATATAAGGCTTATCCCGCGTCTCCGCAACCCGCTCAGGGCTGCACGAAACACCGGTCCACCCGAACCATAGCAACAAAAAATAAGGCAATAAACGAATCATATGCGGGTATCTACCCACAAAGGTATATAAAATTAGATTAATCTAACAATTTTTTTATGGTCTTTATAATAATTAATTACCCGCCCATTCGTTAATCACCTGACTGAGCTGATGGCCATCCGTTAACAGGTAGTCAGGAGTTACTAATTCCAGCGCAGCAGCCGGCATGATGTCGTTATCCGCCCGGGCCGGATCCTGTACAGCTACCCTTCCCCCTGCCTCCTTCACCGCTTTCAGCCCCTCCGCACCGTCCTGGTTGGCGCCGGAAAGCAATACTGCCAAGAGGTCGGGACCGAAAGCTTCTGCAGCCGACTGTAACGTTACGTCAATACTTGGCCTGGAGAACCATACTTTTTCTGAAGCATCCAACGCAATCGAAAAATCTTGTTCAATCAGCAGATGATAATCCGCAGGAGCGATATAAAGGGTGGCCGCAGCCAGCTGATCTTTATCTTCCACCTCCTTTACCCGCATTTCCGTTCGCGTGGCTAACAGTTCTTCCAGTGATGAGGAGCTGTGACCCGGCCGGTGTAACACCACAATAACCGGAACAGGCAACGTGGGGTGCAGCTCAGGCAGCAGACTGAGCAGGACTTTCAGGCTACCGGCCGAACCTCCTATGATGGCACACTTCATCGTATTTTCCTCCAGATCTTTTCTTTATTCACTTCTTTGTAACTCCCGTAATCCGGAGCAAGCCGCAGGGACTCTTTGCTCCCCAGCGCCAGGAATCCCAATCGCTCCAGGCTATTATCAAAAAGGTTGAATACCCGTTCCTGCAGCTTCTTATCAAAATAGATCAGCACATTCCGGCAGCATATCAGCTGAAACTCATTAAAAGAACTTTCATGCACCAGATTATGTGTCGAGAACACCATGTGCCTTCTCAGTTCCTCCCGCATCAGTACGTGGTTGTTTCCTGCTGTATAATATGCTGAAAAATCATTGATCCCTCCCGACTGTATATAGTTAACAGCGTACTGCTTCATGTTTCCCAAAGCAAAGATGCCGGTAGCGGCCTGTTTTACCGATATAGGATTGATATCAGTAGCATATATAATTGACTTATGCAGCAAATTTGCTTCCTTCAGCAAAATGGCGGTGGAATAGACTTCCTCTCCGGTGGAACATCCGGCATGCCATATCCGGATCAGCGGATAGGTCGCCAGCACCGGCAACACATCCGTTCTCAACGCCTGGTAAAAACCGGGATCCCTGAACATTTCCGTAACGTTCACAGTAATCTGCTCAACAAACCGCTGGAAATAGCTGCTGTCATTCCTGACCCGGTACCGGAATTCGGCAAAGCTGGGAAAGCGGTCCATGGTAAGCAGCCGGGCAATCCGTCGCTTCAGGGAAGCTTTGGCATAACCTGTAAAATCATAGCCGTACCGATCCAGTATATCCCGCAATAACGCTTCCACTTCCTCCTCTGATACCACCAGCATAAGGATTAGTTTAGCAGTCTATCCATCAGGGTCAGCAACTCATCCACGTCGACGGGTTTCGGGATATAGTCTGTGGCACCGGCCTGCAGGCACTTTTCCCGGTCGCCCGGCATTGCCTGTGCCGTAACGGCAATCACTGGTAACTGCTGCAGGTCTGTATCGGACCGCATCATGGCAAGAACCTGATAACCATCCATATCCGGCATCATCATATCCAGCAACACCAACCGTATCTCCCGGCTTTCCCGCAACAGGGCCAGCCCCGTCATGGCATCATTGGCAGACAGGCAGGTATATCCTCTGGACCTGAGCACCAGGCGCAATGCGAA
The DNA here is from genome assembly GCA_964546645.1 of uncultured Sphingobacteriaceae bacterium. Classification (GTDB taxonomy): domain Bacteria; phylum Bacteroidota; class Bacteroidia; order Sphingobacteriales; family Sphingobacteriaceae; genus A37T11. Next base: position 20,092 of record CAZJKM010000014.1, on the reverse strand, counting down.
AATATTTCTCGCATCATCGTCAATAATCAACACCGTTCTGTTCATAAAGCTACATTAACGCTGTTTATCATAGAGCCATACCCGTAGTAACGATATCAGCTGATCGGTATCTACCGGCTTTGAAATATAGTCCGATGCCCCGGCGGCAATGCATTTTTCCCGATCACCTAACATTGCTTTGGCGGTTACTGCAATGACAGGTATCTGCTTAAACCGGGGATCGTTCCTGATCCTCCTGGTGCTTTCATAACCATCCATCTGCGGCATCATCATATCCATCAGTACAATATCAACCTTCCCGTGCTCCTCCAGCTGCTGAAGTGCTTCGGCACCGTCCGTTGCCGTTAATACACGTACCCGGTACTTTTCAAGCGCTTTTGTCAATGAAAAAATATTCCGCACATCATCGTCTGCAATCAATACGGTCTTCCCGCTCAGAATATCCCTCAACGTTCCCATATCCTTTTTTTCCGGCCTATCCTGATCCGTAGTTTTTTCCACCAGATGCAGGAACAATGCTACTTCATCCAATATCCGTTGGTACGAATGGGCCGTTTTCACAACGATGGAGTCCGCATATTGCCTGATTCGGCTTTCCTCTGCATGTGACAGGTTCTTACCGGTAAAAATGATGATCGGCACATCTTCCAATCCGGGATTTCTTTTTACGGATTCCAATGTTTCGTAGCCACTTTTCCCGGGTATGCCCATATCAAGGATGACACAATCCACCTCGTTTTCATGCAGGCTTTCAATACTTTCCGCAACAGTATGTTTAACAGCAGAAGTCAACTCAAACGTCTCAAGGAAATAAGCCAGCGCACGCGCATGCATCGTATTTTCTTCCACGATCAATACTTTTTTGGGATTTTTCGTCAATGCCGCCTCCAGTTTGCCGAACATTTCTTTCATGTGTTCAACAGCCAGCGGCTTATTGATAAAATCCACTGCTCCCTGCCGGCGGCTTTCTTTTTTCGCTTCCAGTGACGACATGATATGGACGGGAATAGGACGGGTCTCTTTGTTTGACTTGAGTTCTTCCATCACTTCCCATCCGTCTTTTACCGGCAACTGTATGTCCAGTAAAATGGCCCTCGGCTTATATTGCAGCGCCACCTCAAGAGCCTGATCCCCCCGCACCACAACAATACCCTTGTAATTTTGTTTCCGGGCGAACTGAAGCAATGCTTTCGCGAAAGCGGTATCGTCTTCCACAATGAGGATCACCTGATCTCCCGGCTTCAGCTTGTCCCTGTCATCGGGTATTGCCGGCGGTATTACCGACACGACATATCTGCCACTCTTTGTTTCGGGTGGCGTATCGGCTTCTTTATCACCTCCCGGCTGTTCTTCCTGTAATACGTCGGCGTCATCCGGTTTTCCCACCGCCATCCTGACACCGGGTACCACCAAACGGAACGCACTCCCCTTTGCCGGCTCGCTGCTGACCCTGATTTCTCCGCCCAATAACCTGGCCAACTGGCGACTGATGGAAAGTCCGAGACCGGTTCCTCCATATTTGCGTTTGGTCGAACCATCCGCCTGTGTAAACGCCTCAAATACGAGATCCAGTTTCTCTTTTGGTATACCCACTCCTGTATCTTCCACCGCGAACTCAACCCACTGCGGGTTATTCGGCAACTCCTTCACACGAAGCTTCACATAGCCTGCCGATGTAAACTTCAACGCATTGGAAAGCAGGTTTTTCAGGATCTGCTCCAGTTTCATTTTATCCGTCTCAATAACGGAAACCGATTGCAGCTCATTGGCTATCAGCAGATCGATCTGTTTTTCCTGCGCTACCGGAAGGAACAGGCTATGCATACTGTTCAGTACTTCCGCCAGGTCTGTACGTACGTATTCCACATCCATCTTTCCTGCCTCAATTTTAGACAGGTCAAGCAACTCATCAATCAGGTTCAACAAACCGGTGCCTGAGGAAAAAATCACGCCGGCCGATTCCCGCTGGTCTTCCGTCAGGTTTTTTTCGCCGTCCTCTGACAGGTAACGGGACAGCAGCAGGATAGAATTGAGTGGTGTACGCAGCTCGTGCGACATATTGGCCATGAACTCCGATTTATAGCGTGTACTCTGTTCCAGTTCTTCTGCCTTTTTTACAATTTCCGCATTACGTTCGGTAATCATGTGATTTCGCTCTTCAAGCTCTGCATTGGCCTGCTGCAGCTCCTCCTGTTGCACTTTCAGCTCTTCTTCCGAAGCCTGTAACTTCTGCGTATGTGTTTCCAGCTCAGTATTCAGGTTTTCCAGTTCACTGTGTTGGGCCTGCAACTCTTCGGCCTGGGCCTGGGTTTCTTCCAGCAATTCCTGTAACCGCTTATGATTGATGGCTCCGCTGACGGCCGTTCCGATATTTTCCCCTGATATGCTGATGAACTCCAGGTCTTTGTCTGTATACGGATGAACGGAAGCTAATTCAAAAGCGCCTAACGGATGTCCCTCGTGCATAATCGGAAATGCGACAATTTCCGCGGGCTTCACCTTTCCGGCGACGTAAGAGATTGTAATGTTTTCCGGTTGTACGTGACGAAGGCGAACCGGCTTTCCGTCCGTCATACATTGTCCGATGATACCCTCTCCCGGAGCCACCTCTTTCCGGTAACCCGCTTCCAACGCATAACTCCCCCGCATTTTCAGGACTCCGCCTTCCAACAGGTACAGTGCTCCGGCATTACTTTCCGTATATTCCGCCAAAAAGGTGATGATCTGCCGGGTTAGGACCTTCAGCTGTTTCTCACCCATCATCCGCTCGTTCAATGCTGCCAGGCCGCTCTGCAGCCATTCGTTATCCGCCAACTTCTCAAAGGAAACAGATAGTGATGCAGCCATCCGGTTCAGCGAACCTGCCAGGCTACCCAAGGTATCCCGTTCTGCGTCATTGATCCTCAGCTTATAATCGCCATCGGAAATTTGCATGGCTATACTCTGCACCACTTCCAGGCGGCGTGCCGTCTCGCGGTCCTTTTCTTCCAGCTCTTCCTGCAGTTCAGCCCGCCGGGTCATGTCATTCACGATACGGATATAAAATACCACAGAAATCAGAATCGCCAGCAAGGTAGCGATCAGCATGAAAACCGGTGTATAGGTGATAAACCGCTCTTCATCTGCCGTCCTTTCTGCCAGGAGCCGGTTTTCCTCCTGCTGCATGGTCCGGGCCATAGACCTCACCTGTTCCGTCAGCAGCCGGCCTTCCTCCATATCCCCTTCACTCAACTGGCCGGACTGACGCTTTACATCAATCATCAGCTCCATCCGGTGGATCCGTTTCCGGACAACCGCATACAGCTCCGGTATCAGCTGCTGCTGTGACGGATTGTCCAATGTCAGCGACTCCAGGGTACGAATACCCTCCAGCGCTTCGTCGCAAAACCCTTTAAACGGATCCAGGTACCGGTTCTTCTCCGTTAGCAAAAATCCCCGCTGCGTGGCTTCCGCGTCCCGCAAGGCAGCTAGTGTACGTTCCAGGTGGAGAGCCACATCATTGGTATGCTTTACTAGTGCAGAACTTTCCAGTAGTTTACGGATACTGACATACGAGATCGCAGAACTCAGGATGAGCAGCAAAATAGATAAGCCAAACCCTATCTGTAAATTGACGTTTGCTTTTTTCTTCATACATTCGTTTCATTGGCGGCTCCGTTAACGGGAAGATACGGCAATTCATATCATACAGTGAACGGGGCTTAAAAATAGCCCTAATTTCCGGACTTGCAAAACATGCTGATCCGTGTTATCGGAATGGCATTACCGCCTGGAAGCGTCATTCAATACGCGCTGCACCTCGTCTACCACCGACCTGCCTGCATTGAACATTTTTTCGTTGCCCTTGAAACCGGCATCCAGCAACACCCGCTTACTCTTTTCCCGGTAATTAAATTCAAGGAAGAAACGGGCGGTTTTCGGGCTCTCGCCGGGAGGGGGGAGCATTTCATCCGGAAGGTTCCAGAAACCAAGCTGTGCTGCTTTGCCGTGCAGGTACTGCAGGTCGTCTTTCCTCAGCTTCACCGTATCCGTCACCAGCGAATCACGCCGGTCCAGGTAATGGTAAACGCCCGTACGGGAATCATACTGATTAACCAGACTATCTCCTTTTCCGTACTTAAAGACCACTGATTCGAAATCAGCAAAACGGTAGGGGGCATTTTTGAACATCTGGCTGTAGTAATAAAAACAGTACAGAAAAAAAGGAACTGTTATACAGATAATCAGAAATATCTTTTTGGAACGATCACTCATAAGCGCCAAAAATACGTATTTTTAACCGGTTTGTAACAAAACAGGTATCAACTCATCCAATATTCCAGATGAGCCAGAATCAATCGTTATTCCGGGAGTTGTTTGAACGTAATTCGAGCCGGATTTACCATCTGTGTTACGGGTATACGGGCGACAGCGAGGCGGCTAACGACCTGATGCAGGAAACATTCATAAAGGTGTGGCAGAACCTGGGCAACTTCCGTAACGAGTCTCAGCTTTCCACCTGGATTTACCGGATAGCTGTTAATACCTGCCTGTCATACCTGCGCAGTGAAAAGCGGAAGACCACGGATGAATTGAACGAGCACATTATTGACAATTACGCCGAAGAACCGTCCGGAAAACAGGAGCAGATCGCACTGCTCTACACCTGCATCTCACAGTTGGAAGAAAACGAACGCATTATCATAACGATGGTACTGGACGAGGTTCCTTATGCCCAAATAGCGGAAATCGCCGGCATATCAGAAGGCAACCTTCGTGTAAAGATCCACCGGATTAAACAGAAACTGGCCGTCATATACAATCGCCATGAGGAGGAATAACTGAGATGAAAGAGTTTGATGATATACAGAAACTATGGCACACGCAGCAACTAACGCCGAAAGTTAGTTTAAATACCATACTGAAAGGCGTAAAAGATGCTAAGCGAAAATACACGCAGAAATTACTGGTGCAGACGGCCGGGGTGGCGGTGGTACTGCTGGCCGTTATCATCATCTGGCTGACCGTTCCTTTTACCCCTTCGTCGCATCTGGCACTGCTGATTATTACCTGCTGCGTGAGTTATTACCTGGTGGTGCAGGTACGTGATTATAACCGGGTTAAAGATGATTCGTCCCTGCTCAGCCAGCCTGAAGCCTATATCCGTTCACTACGGGCCTATAAAGCCAACCGCCTGGTCCTCCATACCCGTAATTACCGGATATACCTACTGTGTATCAGCCTGGCCATGGCGCTTTATGCCATCGAAATCTATTATATCCTACCCGCGTGGTTGTTTGTCTGCTACGTGTTATTCACAATGTTATGGATTGGCTGCTGCTACTTTGTGTTTATCACCCATTACCGGAAGCGGGAAAATGAACGCCTGCAACACCTGATCCGGCGTCTTGAAAAAATGCAACGCCAGTTCAGTGAATAACCGCCCGTATCGTCGTGGTACCGGCAACCTCAATTTGCTTTCAGAAACCTGTCCAGGCGAACCAACTGTGTCAGTTCTGCTTTGTTGCGCCCGCGGAACGCACTGGCAATCCGGTTTGCGGAGTCAAGGATCAGCGTTTTCAGCCGTGGTGTCAGAAACCCCGGATGATCTTTTATAAACTCTTCGAATTGTATCAAAGCCTGTTCCGTATCCGGTGAGGCATCCGTCAGCCAGTCAAAAACCACCGCAGTCTGGTAAGCAGCGTCATCGCCAAACTCATTGACGGATGATTCCATGTCCAGCCAGACCTCTTTCAGCAGCGCCTTAACCGCTTCTTCCTCTTTAGCCTCAACGTTCCCGTCCGCATAGGCTACCCCATAAAACAAGTAAGCCAGTTTTTCGTAAAAAGCAGTCCATGTTGTCGAAGAATATGCCATTATACAATAGTTTTAGTGTCCATAGCAAAGCTAAGCGACTACCCCGGACTAAAAAATGACAACGGTCACTTTCACCGGTGATGCGTTACGCCTTTCACCTTCATTTTCAGTCCGAACACCGCATTACTGGCCGTAATAAACAGCACATCATGCTTTTTTCCACCAAAACAGATATTGGCCGACCAGGCGACGGGCACGTCAATGTGCGCAATCTGCTCCCCCTGCTTATTGAAAACCGTAACCCCTTGTCCGGTTAAATAAATATTCCCCTGGTTATCAATGGTCATCCCGTCAGAGCCCATTTCAGCAAAAAGCTGCCGGTCCGTCAGGCTGCCGTCCTTATTGATGGTATAGCGGTATGTTTTCCGGTCGCCAATATCCGCCACGTACAACGTCCGGCCATCCGGGGTACCGATAATGCCGTTGGGTTTCTTCAGGTTTTCATCCACACGTACCAGTTTTTTCCGGTCGGGACTCAGGTAATACACATGCTCACCATCCTGTTGCAAAGCCGGATCACGTGTCCAGTAATTCCGCTTATACAGCGGATCGGTAAAATAAATACCCCCGTCGGGAGCCAACCACAGGTCGTTCGGACCGTTCAGTCGCTTGCCTGTATAGTCGCTGATCAGGATTTCGGGCGTTCCGGCTTTCTGCCCCGGATTCCGGAATAGCCAGAGCTGGTTATCCATATCCGCACAGGCGAGCAGGTTCCCCTCCTGGTCGAAATACATACCATTCGACCGCCCGGCATCGTCCGAAAACACCGTCAACGCTCCGGTGGTCGCATCCCATCGGATAATCCGGTCGTTCGGCTGATCGGTGAAATACACATTCCCCTTTTTATCCGGGGCAGGCCCTTCCGTAAAAGCATAGCCGTCGCCAAGCATTTCCAATTGGGCGCCTTTGGCAATGATGCCCGCCCGGTCTGTTGTCTGCGCATAGGATGCTCCCGACCATGCCAGCAAAAAGAGCAAGTAAAAGAAGCTTTTCATATCATTGGGTTAAAATTTTTCCGTTACAAAGTGCTTTTCATTTTTGGTTACCACCTCCATATCCCAGTAAATATCGGCACATTTCTCCTCACTGCGTATCGGGCAATCCTGCACCCGGCAGTAGTGACAGCAGCGCGGCAGGCAGGGATCGGCATGAATAAACAGTTCAACCTGGCTGTCACTGCCTGTATTCATCATCCGGTCGATCGCTGACACCTCCTCATGTACCCGGACCAGATCGAAGTAATTCGGCAGTGTCACATGGCAATCGACATGCAAGGCATGACCGTAACGCTGGACGCGCAGGTTATGCACATCGATCCAGGCATCCTGGCGGTTCTGCTGCAGCAGGGCCACCACACGACCCAGCAATTCGGTATCCGATTCATCCATTAAGCCACCGATAGACTTTCGCAGCAGCTTGTAGCCACTGAAAAGAATATAAAGCCCCAAGCCGATCGCAAGCAGCACGTCGATGACCTGCAGGCCGGTGATATGCATCAGCAACAAACCGACCATCAGACCGAGCGTGCTGTAAGCATCCGTCTGCAGGTGCTTACCGTCAGCCATTAGCGTCAGCGAGTTCAGTTGCCGGCTTTGCTTCACCATGTACGTTCCCAAAACAAAATTGACGATACCGGTACCGGCAATGATACCGGCTCCTTCCAGCAGGTTAGCCACGGGCTCCGGAAAAAACGTATTGTAAACCGCCTTGCCTACGATCAGTAACCCGGCGATAAAGATCAGCCCCCCTTCGAGAAAAACCGAAAAAAATTCTACCTTTCCATGGCCATACGGATGATTCACATCACGGGGGCGGGCGGCCAGTGTGATACTGTAAAAAGCAAACCCACTGGCAATCACATTGACAATACTTTCAACCGCGTCCGTTAAAATGGCATTTGATCCCGTGATCAGGTATGCCACAAACTTCACCAGCATCAGCACAATTCCCGTTGCGAGGGAGACAATGATAATATTCCGTTGCTTTTTCACGCAGCTCTTTTTGTTTTACGGAATATACCCGTCAGGCAAAAATGCACATTTGCCTGTTAAAATACCAGTTTAATTAATAGGCATTCCAACCGCCATCCACCGTCAGCACTTCCCCGTTCACAAAGCTGGCATCGTCACCCGCCAGGAAAAGTGCAGCTGCTGCCAGCTCATCGGGGTTACCCATCCTGGGCATCAGCTGCGTTCCCGGCATGATCCGTTCGCTGCCCAGCGAAGCCATCTTTGACGGGTCAATGGTCTCACTGATATTGGTCTGGACACCACCCGGTGCGATGGCGTTGCACCGGATACCCATTTTTGCATAAATGTAACCGGTGTTTTTAGTCAGCCCCACCACCGCATGCTTGCTCATGGTATAGGCCGCCCCACCTCTCGCCCCGTTGATACCGGCCATGGAAGTGATATTGACAATCACCCCGTTTTTTTTCGGGACAAAAACAGAAAGGGCCTTCCGGACGGCCCAGAATGTCCCATCGGTGTTGATCCGCATGACCCGCTCGTAGGTTTCATCGCTCACTTCGCCGGCAGGCTCAAAACTATCCATGATTCCTGCATTGTTAATCAGTATATCCAGCGTGCCATAGGTGGTGACAGCGGTATCAATCATCTGGTCAATATCCTGCTGGTTGGCAACGTCGGCAATGACCGTGGTTATTTCGCCTCCGGCATCCCTGACTTCCTTTTCCAGGTCCTCCAGCCGTTGCCGGTTAATGTCAGTAGCCACGACGTTACTTCCTTCGGAGGCAAACAGCAGGGCAATGGCTTTTCCGATACCCGAGCCTGCGCCGGTGATAACGGATACTTTGTTCTGTAGCTTGTTCATTTTCTTTTTTATTTTGAAACGATGGTATTACAGCCTGCATGATATTATTTTTCCGCAGAATCCCTGACATATAGCTGTCATAATATCTCAGAAAGCCTCGTTTTACCAGTCGATCATTACCTCTTGTTTTGTCCGCCCCGACAAACCCTTTCCCGCCGGCAACCGGAAATGCAAAATTCCCATTTGACATCCGGCTGTTGCTGTATGGGAACATCGTATTACCACTTAACGACAGGCCATTGCTATATGGGAATTCACCAGTTCCATCCTCTTTTTCACCATATGTTATAATGAAACCGCCGTTTACGAACAAAAATCCTATCTTGTGCCGACAAACCAACATACTACGTTAACAAAACAATAAGAACGATAACATATCCACGCGCACTATGGCCAAACCGATTGTTCGTATTGAAAAAATGCGGGAAAGTGATTTCGAAACCCGGGCTATCCTATTGACTTCCGGTTTTAACCTTACCAAGAAACGGGAAGCAGCCGGACCACGACCCAAGCCTGTGCTTTTCCGAATAGAACACCAGGCACCCGGAAGGATAAAACTGAAGGTCAAAGCAGACAGCCTGGTCAGGTTCTATGTGTTTGAATACCGAAAAAAGGTGTGGAAAAAACTACTGAGCACCAAATCGTCGGTCGTACTCGACGGACTCGAAAGCGGGCAGTATTATGAATTTCGCGGGGCTTACACCGGCTCACATCTGTCCCGGGTGTATAGCGATGTGATCAGCAGCTACGTGCTGTAAACAGGGAACAGGCAACTACATTTTACTATTTTTATAACGTAATTATTCATCGTAAGTCATATGACACCATCCGTAATAAAACGTATCCTCCGAATCAGTTTTTTTGTCCTGGTCTGGTTATGTGGCCTGTCTGCTTTTGCAAAAAGCCTCCCTACTCCGAATGATTTCAGGGGCAGTGACACGGAACGTATCCAAAAGGCCATTGCTGCGGCAAAAGGTACGACCAACAAGGTAGTGATCCCTGCGCGGAATGCCAACGGCACCATGATCTGGAAAATAGATAATGCCATCCTGCTGCCGGGTAACATGACGGTGATCCTGGACAACTGCACCATTCAGCTGTCTGACCAATGCCGGGACAATATGTTCCGGAGTGATAACGTTGGGATCGGGATAACACATCCCGTATGGAACCGTAATATCCACCTCATCGGTGTGGGAAACGTGTTGCTGCAGGGCGCAGATAATCCGCGCTCCACCGGTGATGCTTACCGTACGCTGACGCTGACTCCTGAAAAAGGACGGGTGAGTTATGGCAGTGACGCAGGGAAAGAAAACGCTAAACAAACAGGCGACTGGCGCAATAACCTGATACAGATTGCTTATGTGGATGGCTTTAAATTAACAAATGTAACGATTAAAAATTCACATGCCTGGGCGATTAGTTTTGAGCGGACGAAAAATGCGGAGTTGTCGTCATTACGGTTTATTAACCCTGAACATATCGAGGTAAACGGGAAACCGGTGAAGGTATACAACAAAGATGGTATTAATTTGCGGCATGGCTGCAAGTATTTCCGGATAGATAATATTACCGGTGTCAACGGCGATGACCTGATTGCACTTTCCAGCCTGGACGTTGCGCCGTTTTACCATACGGCGGGTGATGTCAACTCGTACCAGGTTACCTCTACCAAATGGAATGGTCCGGAAGATGACACGGAGCAGGTGTTCATTACCAACTGCCAGACCAATTATACGGGTGTGGCCATCCGGGCCAGCGACTCAGCGAGCATCCATCATGTGTTTGTAGACGGCGTGGTCACACAAGCCCGGCCCGATACGCCGCCGCCGTACGGGGGCAGCCCTTACACGCTGTTAGTAGGTGGAATAGGGTACGGGGATGAGTCCTCCATCGGGAGAATAAACAATATTTATGCAACCAATCTGATGGGTGACGGTAAATGCCTGATTTTAATTGAATCACCGATTGCTGACTGCCGGCTGATGAATGGGATCTACACGGGAACAGCTGATGCTGCGGTTCGTTATACCATTGATAAGGAGAAGATACGGAATGTATCTGTTCATAACGTAATCCGGGCAAAACCGTGAGTATATCCAATTGAATCCAACAACCTCTAAAGTAAGTGACTTAAAAACAACTATTTTGAACGGATAAATTAAACTTATTTGGTATCCTTGTGTATATAATGTTACTGCGATTTCTATTTAAGAGTTAGTAGTCATTGTAAAAAGACGCGATCAATGATAAAAGACGATATAATCACTTTCGGAAACTATAATTGGCGGGTACTTGATATTAAAGACGACAGGATATTGATTATTACAGAAAGCATAACAGAACTACGTTGGTATCACAGTGCGTTTGTGGACACAACCTGGGCTGATTGCGAATTAAGGAAATACCTTACTATCAAATTTTATAACACATTCAGCCAAAGTGAAAAAGCAAAAATTATTGCCGTAAAAAATCATAATCCTGACAACCCTTGGTTCAGGACAAAAGGAGGTGTAAAAACTACCGACCCTGTTTTTTTACTTAGCCTTGAAGAAGTTTGTAAGTACTTTGGCGACAGCAGTGAAAAATTAAAGAATAAAGGCAGTAAAAAATGGTATATAGAAGACGATAACAACAGCAAACGTCAAGCAAAATTCGGAAATGACTATCATTGGTGGCGACTTCGCTCACCCGGCTATTATGGCCGTACTTCTGCAAGCATCAGCTCCAATGGAAATGTGTATGTCCGTGGTAACGGAGTTTACGGCAGACCCAAAGACGGCGGTGGTGTTCGTCCTGCATTATGGCTGAATATTTAAAACATACGGTATGAAAGAAACGGAAAAACATAACGAACGAATCGCAAAAATGACATTTGCATCTGTCTATCCGCACTATGTAGCGAAAGTCGAGAGCAAAGGGAGAAGCGTAGCCGAATTACACCAGGTAATAGAATGGCTGACAGGGTTTGATGACAAAAAACTACAGGAACTTATCAACGAGAAAGTCACCTTTGAAACATTTTTTGAGAGGGCAAAGCTGAACGTCAATGCACAGTTGATAACAGGTGTCATATGTGGCTACCGGATAGAAGAAATTGAAAATCCACTGACCAAACAAGCCAGGTATTTAGACAAGCTGGTTGATGAATTGGCTAAGGGCAAAAAAATGGAAAAGATTTTGAGACAGTAATTAAAAACCGGACTTATGGCAACGACTAAAACAACTTACACCGGCCAGGACGTAACGGATTTTGTAAACACGTACGTGGACAACGAGCAGAAAAAAGCCGACAGTTTCCGATTAATAGAACTCATGCAGGAATGGACTGGCTTTGAACCCAAGATGTGGGGACCGTCCATTATCGGATTCGGCAACTACCATTACAAGTATGCGAGCGGACACGAAGGTGATGCGCCAATTCTTGGATTTTCTCCAAGAAAACCCGCATTTTCGCTTTATGTATATGCTGCAACAAAAAGAAGTGAGGAGCTTTTAACCGAATTGGGCAAATTCAAAATGGGCAAAGCCTGCATTTATGTCAATAAACTGGCAGACATCAACCTTTCAACCTTACACGAACTTTGCAAAGAATCTGTAACGTACATCAACGAGCATTACGAGTGTGCCTGCAGAATAAAATAACAGCATTCATGGTGACGTGTTTCTACGGATTACTTTACTTTAAACATTAGCGTAAAATCAGACCAGTCCTCAATTCTGAACGCTCTGATATCACGGACAGATTTTTTGAACCAGTCAATTTTATTAAGGGCATTCATAGCCATTGTTACGGCAATAAGACTTTGTTCGATCTCGCTAACGGCTGCTTCCGTCCAATCTGTTCGTCCCGTCACTTGGGGGGAGATCAACACGCTGTCGCCTGTTTTCATATTCCCTATTTTTCTCAAATGCACAAAATTTTGAAAACAACATTATTGCAAAGCTGTTTTTATTTCCCCAATCTGCGATGATTGGCAACAAAGTCGGTTTTGGCTTTGCAAGAGCAGAGCGAAAATGCTCAGTTGGAACATTTTCGCTAAATTTGGGCTTTGACTTCGGTGGGGAATTCCCCCTGGAAACCACGAAGTAGGCCCATTAACTGTTACACCTGACCTGTATTCTAAATTCCGGAATTTTCAACGGCCATCTTCGGAAAATAAAAATTTTGTAGTAGGTTTGCCCTTTAATGAGTACAACATCCATTTTATCCGACAGAATTAACAATCTCTCTGAATCAGCTACGTTAAAAATGACCAAGCTGGGCAGGGAACTTGCCGCCAAGGGCGTGCATGTGATCAGTCTGAGTGTAGGTGAACCGGATTTCAATACGCCGGATCATGTGAAAGAAGCGGCCAAAAAGGCGCTTGATGAAAATTATACCCGCTATTCGCCGGTACCCGGTTATCCGGAACTGCGAAAGGCCATTGTTAATAAGCTGAAGACGGAAAATAACCTGGACTATGATGTGTCACAGATCGTGGTGTCAACCGGTGCGAAACAATCGCTTTCCAATGCCATCCTGACACTGATTAACCCAGGTGATGAAGTGATCATACCAACCCCATACTGGGTATCCTATTCTGAAATGGTGACCCTGGCTGAAGGGGAATCAGTGTTCATCAATGCTACGATCGAAAGTGATTTTAAGATCACCCCGGCAGAATTGGAAGCAGCGATCACACCCAAGACCAAGGTGTTTATGTTCTCGTCACCGTGTAATCCGACCGGAACTGTCTACAGCCGCGAAGAACTGCAAGCACTGGCAGCCGTATTTGAACGGCATCCACACATTTATATCATTTCTGACGAGATTTACGAGCATATTAATTTCGTGGACAAACACGAATCGATCGCCCAGTTCGACAACATTAAAGACCGGGTGATTCTGATCAATGGTTTCTCCAAGGCTTATGCCATGACCGGCTGGCGACTGGGTTACCTGGCCGCCAGCAAGGAAATTGCAGCGGCGAATGACAAGCTGCAGGGACAGACCACATCCGGCACCTGCTCCATCGCCCAGCGTGCGGGGATTACCGCTTATGAAAGCGGACTGGAAAGTGTGCTGGAGATGAAGGAAGCTTTTGCCCGCCGCCGGGAACTGGTATATAACCTGCTGAAAGAGATCCCGGGTGTGAAAACGAACCTGCCGGAAGGTGCCTTTTATTTTTTCCCGGATATCAGTTCGTTCTTCGGCAAGAAAGATCAGGAAGGGAATGTCATTAAAGATTCGGCCGACCTGGCACTCTATCTGCTGAACGAAGGCCATGTTGCTACCGTAGGTGGTGATTCATTCGGCAATAACGACTATATCCGCCTCTCCTACGCTGCTTCAGATGAAAACCTGAAGGAAGCACTGCGAAGGATTAAAGAAGCGTTAGGGAAATTAGTGGATTAGTTTATTGGTGGA
>CAZJKM010000014.1:3642-5894 GCA_964546645.1 uncultured Sphingobacteriaceae bacterium | reverse complement strand
GTTGCTATTCCGGTGGTAAAGCGACCTGCATGGGCGGCACGCAGGTCGTACTCGAATACGTAGGTTCCTTCCTGCATCCGGTCAATGAAAAAATGGGTTGCTGCGTCACGTGTACTTTCGTAGTAGGATAACCCACCCTGCCATTTATAAGAAGATAGCACATTCACCGGCTCTGCACCTCCCGGACGCACGTCTTTCAGGTGCACAAAGTCCATGTCACGATCCGTCCGGATCACCAACCGGACGGTCAACAGATCGCCGGGTTTTACAGGCTGTTCCGCTTTCAGCGGTTGTAATACCGGTTTACCGCCCTCCGTTGTTTTCAGGAACAGCGTCTTTTCTATGCTCACACCTGAGGCTGCTGATTGTACCTGGCTGATATCTTCCAGCCGTTGCCAATGCAATGCACCCCGTACCGGTGCGGAGCCGGTATTCGTTATCTCCACCCGGGCCATCGCAGGAGTAATCTCTTCCGGCTTCCAGCTATGTTGCACAGCTCCGGGAAAAGCTGACTGCGATGCTCCGGTGACGGCTTGCCCTCCGACTTTCACAGTGGGGGCTGCAACAGGAACCGGTGCAACCTTACCATCTGTTCCGAACAGCAACGCCTGCACGGCCGCGATGGTAGCCCTGGTGCCCGGCCAATAAGCTCCCTGTTTATTTCTCAGCAACCACCACTGCATTTGCTGTATGTCAGACGCGTTACCGCTGACCTCCGAAAAGGCCTCAATCAACAAAGCCTGTGTTTCAATCGGATGCTGCCACCAACACCAACCGCTTGTGTTCTCCCGCCAATGCATACCCGTTTCCTTATCTGTTACCGCATATTCTTTCAATGCGGCAATCAGCTGCATTGCCCGGGCACTTTGTCCGTACCGCTGGTAAACCGTGGCTTCCATGGCCCGATGCTGTAAGCTGGCAGTGATACGGTCTTTAGATAACAGGTGCAACCGCGTAAATACGCTATCCTGAAATCCGGAGTGCAACGGATAGTCCTCCAGGAAATAACTGCGGGCATACAAATAATGAATCCACCCCTGCGCAGACCAGTTACTTCCGGCAGTTGACCGCTGCAGGGCCGTTTTCGCCTGTCCGTCCACATACTCCACTACCCGGCGTTCTATTACCTGGTAAACCTTGGCATCACCAAGTTCTGTGACATCCACCGGCAACTGCAACAGGCGACCCAATCCGGCCACCACCTGTATGCTGACTACCTCATTGACAGGACCACCGGAAAACCATGGAAAACCTCCCGACGGAAACTGATGGGCCCGCAGTTCCTGTAGTGTTTCCTGCCAAAGCTGCTGCAGGTTCTCCGGTTTGGTCAGCTGTGCCAAAGCCCTGGCCCGATCCGTCTCGTTGTCTGCTTCCCTCAGCCAGGGTGTTTCTTCCATTATCATATTCGTCAGCTCCTTCGAAGTTTGGATATCCTTTTCACCTCCGCGTTGCCGTTCAGCCGTAAAAAAGGCTTTTACCTCCGGCATGGTTTCCATTACGGCGTGGGTGATACCCGCACTGTACAACCGGTTAACCAGCTGGTCGGACGAGGTATAGGGGTAATCCTTCACATACGGCAATGCGGGGAGTACCTGCCATAGCGGATGGGAGCTGACATCCAGTGACAGTCGGATATGCCGGCTGTCTGTCCCGGCTTCCGCCAGCGGCTTCAATATAAATGATCGGCTCTGCCCTTCGGGCACCTGTATCGGCCGTGTTTCCGTAACCGGTATCCGGCGCGGCAGTACCGGCAGCATGGCCTCTTCCCCGTCCGAAAAGTCAGCTGCCGCAGCAGCCATGCGATATACCAGCATAGTGTGCTTACCTTCCGGTACCCGGAACTGCCAGCGGGCAGTAGTGCTGCCGCTTTCAGACACCTGGAAGGCCTGCAATCCTGCCGACAGGTTGTACAAGCTGTCAACCGGCTGCATCGTATGGGGATCCAGCAACGACAGCTTCACATTGCCGGAAAGCGGCGCAGCCGACAAATTGCTTACTTTCGCCGTGATCTCCACCTCATCCCCTTCCCGCACAAAACGGGGTACGTGCGGCTGTACCATCAGCTCTTTCCGGGTCTGCACCGGAAGTTCCAGGTAGCCGGTTTGCATTTCTTTAGAGTGCGCAAGCGCCATAAATTTCCATTGGGTGAGCCGCTCCGGCGCCCGGAAGCTGACGCTGACATTCCCTTCGTCGTCGGTCTTCAGATCCGGAAAGAAAAAGGCGGTCTCCCGCAGGTCGGTGCGGGCTTTCAC
>CAZJKM010000014.1:0-3542 GCA_964546645.1 uncultured Sphingobacteriaceae bacterium | reverse complement strand
TCTTCAGATCCGGAAAGAAAAAGGCGGTCTCCCGCAGGTCGGTGCGGGCTTTCACTTGCTGTAGCTGGGCCTCTGTATCCCCGAGACCTAACGGCATAACCGGATACGCTATTCCGTTAATTACGTGTCGGACGTCATTGCCTACTTCCATGTTACTGGCTCCCACGACCGTGGCCCGGTTACTACTGCCGAACCCAGTTACCACCACCTCAGCGATATCTTGAAAATCATACAAACCAACCCTCGTTTCAACAGCCCGGCCCCGCTGTTTCAATCTGGAGAGATAGGTCGCCTGTGCACCCTGGTAACTCAACGTTAACGTAAACCCGAAACGTTCCAGGTCTTCGGGTTTCTCATAGCTGAAAGCAGGTATCGGGCGCCGTAGCGTCTGGGAGCTGACGTTCATCGTTCCTATAGCGTTGAATGGATTCCATCCTTCCATCCTATTCTGCGGCATCGAGGGGGCTATGGCCAGACGGAAATTGTTGACACCAAATTTGTCCAATGCTGCATCATACATACCGGCTACCACTTCCGCAGCAGCCCTTTTATCACCTGCGCCTTTTACCAACAACTCCCAGCTTTCTTCCTGACCGGGCTGCACAGATGAACGGAATGTACGGGTGCTGACCGTCAGCCCTTGCTCCGGCTGCTGCACAGCGATTACCACCGCACCTGTTTTCACTGAATTGTACTTACCAAGGTAATAATGTACCCGCAACTCCTTATCCGACGAAGCTGCAACCGGGACACGCCATTTTTTTTGGGTGTTATTCAGCTCAATCCACTCCTTGTATACCCTGTCACCTCCATCTTCCACTTCCACAAGTACCTTAGCATTACGCAGGGCCGATGAGAGCAATACTTCAGGGTATTCCCCCCGAGGGTACATCTTTTTTACGGTAGACACCTCCAGGAAGGTTGATTTTCCGGGTTTTCTACGTGCCGGGTCAGACAAAACAACGTGGCGCGACAAGCGCAGGGTATCGTTTCCATCAACGACCCATGCTTCCACGATATACGTTCCGGGTACTGCCCGTCGTATGCCTTTCAGGGAAACAGCCTGTTGTAAACCCGTATCAAATTCACGACTGAAAACGGTACGCTGTTTTGGACGGTTTTCCGGCAGGTGATCATTCATATACGGCAAACCGGGGAATAATTTCACAAATGCACTGCTGTCTTGTTCCATGTAATCCACCTTGTTAAAAACCTGGTTCCGTAACACCCGTTCCCCTTCCTCCAGCTTTATAAGTTGCAGGTTCCCCTTAGCCGCCACCCTTCGGCCATTCAGGTCCGTCGTGGTGATGGCAATCGAATCAAGCTCCGGTAAACTTATGCTCGCGGGCACCTGAAGGTCCAATAGCACAGACTTATCCCCTAAAAGCATCCGGTCTATGCCGGTCTGGCTTTCACCACTCCTGTCCGTCACGATGACAGATAGATGATACCGGTAAAAACGAAATTCGCCAGCCGTGGCCTTTTCTCCGGGAATGGCTGTAAACGGGATATGAAAAATACCGTTGCTATCGGTCACCGTTTCACCTGCTGCAATCTCAGCCGGAGGGATATTACTGCGGAAATTCCCCCATGCGTATGGATAAACCTGATGCCGTACCACCCGGTAAGCTACCTTCGCTTTGTCCATACTGCCACCCGAAAACGATACAGCCTTTCCGGTCCTGACGATATCCTGCCCCAGGCGATACCTGTCGCTTACCGTGTCCATCCGCACTTCAAAACCCGGACGCTTATACTCTTCCACACGAAACTCTTTCCTGCCCGTCTCATCTGACTGCAGATAATACCTTCCGGTCATCCTGCCCGCAGGTAACACAAATTTCCCTGAAACCGAACCGTACGAATTTGTGGTTAATTCAAGTGTATCGATTCGTTTATTATTGGGATCAACCAGATAGACCTTTACGGGATAGCTACTCTGCACATACCGGTATCCGGGAGCCTGGTGATAGAGAATTCCTTTAAAATGCAGGGTCTGTCCTGGTCGGTAAACAGCCCTGTCCGTAAAGAAATGCAGAGCGCGGGAGGTATCGGTCTGGTTAGCTGAAGCAGCAGATTGACGGTGAGTTACGTTCAGTATCGGCACCGGCTCGTCCCCGACTCTGAAGAATAACCGGGGGGATTGGCGAAGACTTTCATTCTTATTATTTACCAGGCTTGCTATGCCGTATCCGTCTGTAATAACCTGCTGTAGTAATTGCAATCCCTGATTATTCCCCGACTGTAAGCCTGATTTTTCGTCAACCGTATACACGGATATTTCTTTTCCGGGCAGTGGCTCACCAGTCTGGCGATCTGTCAGCAGCAACTCGTCATGACGAAAAGCCAGCGCATGCCGGCTCACGCTGATATAATGAGCAGAAACCACACCACTATCCGCGCGGAATTGCTCGTTATCGGACACGGAGATCCGGTAAAAACCGACTGGCAGGGGATTGAGGGCAACGATGGTGCTCCGCTCTTCATAGTCGTCATGATGCTTTAACCTGATTTCATACGCCTGCAATGGCTCGTTCGCCCGGAAAAACGAATCAATCACCTGCTGGGTTAGAAGGTATCCTCCAGGGGGAAAGCCATCTATTCCAAACGGATATGATCGCTTTGCCTTCGTAACTCTGACGTAAACCGAATGCAGGTTTTTATGGCTTATAAAAGCGTGAAAAGGCTGATCCGGCAGTACATACCTATCGGCGCGGATGATGAAGACGGGGTCAGCGATCTGTGCTCGCATCCGTTGCAGACTGAAGTCGGCGAAAGATTCCGGAAACTTTTGGCGTACCGTATCGGCAAAACTCACTATCGAATCAGCATATCGTTTCCGAAGCTCAAATGCCTCACGGTCGAGCGCCTGCATTTTTTGCCGGTACAGCAGGGCCAATTCGTTCAAAATCTCGCCGGTGTACCAGTTATCGGGGTACGCTGTGGATAACGGCCGAAGCGCTGCTATCCGGCCGTCAGGGTCTCCCTTCCCCCTGAACTGCCGGCTGATCAGCAGCTGATTATAGAGATAGGCGGTGATACGGCCTTCTCCGAGATGGAAAGCAGCAAGATCCGTCAGTAGCTTCTCCGCCGTCTCGCGGTCATGGCCCTGATAATAAACGGAGACGCGGTGGGTCAGTATGTCGAACATAGTGGGCCGAAGCTCGCGGTTCTTTACAACGGTATCCAATAACAGCTCCCAGCTGTCTGCCGGCTCCTCCTTAAGACCGTCATCCTCCAGCGATGCCAGGTAAAGCCCTTCGGTCACACGCTCATAATCTGCCTGACTCCAAACAGTAAGGTCATCTGTAATCATAGTATCTGCATGGATAGGCGTACGTTGACGAATACGGTGCAAATTGTGCCAATAATATTCTTTCAGTGCTTCCGCCAGAAGAGATTGCAGGATGCTGCGCTCCACTCCTGCTGCCGTCTCTATCTCGTTGGTGAAACGCCGATATAGTTCCAGCTCCCGCTGCGGGCCCCCTTCCGTCGTCTTGTCGATTTTCAGCAGGTACAGCAAGGCCCTTATCCGGTGTACG
>CAZJKM010000013.1:0-43280 GCA_964546645.1 uncultured Sphingobacteriaceae bacterium | reverse complement strand
GCTCAAAAAGCTGCGGGATGCTCATCCCTGCTTTTTGGCAGATGGATTCGTCCAGGTCCACAAACGCCCGTTTCGTTTCCGACGCCAGTTTTTTTCCTAACGTGGTCTTGCCCGAACCCATGTATCCGACCAGAAAGACAGGCTGCATCAGGTCAGTCATCGTTTTCATTCAGGTATTGTTTGATCAGTTTATCCGCACCCGGAAACGTGTGGTGATGCCATTTATCCAGCACCGTACCACCTTTCAGCAGCAGGATACCCGGATTGGCCCGTACCATGCTTTTCAGCGGAACATCGTCCGCATAGAAAACCTCCAGTGCCGGTGCAACATCCGTCAGGATGGCATCTGCGGATGCGGCGGCAGAGGCTGTCAGAAGGACGGAACGAATGCGGTATTCATCCGTCAGTCGCGCCGTTTCCTCATTCAGTTTCCGGAGGGCCGGCAGGTCGGCCTGGCTGATATCCCAGGCTACGACCACCAGGTTGTGAAACGGATTTTCAATCAGCTCCGTGGTATAGTCTACGTCCTGGGCATTCGTGATGCGGAGGCCACTGATGGGGATCTGGTAGCCCTTTTTCAGGAGGCGTTTGGCCGGTTCACCCTGTATTTCCCAGTTTTTGTCTGTCCACAGTTCCTGGGCAATATATTGTTTGTCCGTGACCTTTTTCTTTTCTCCGGTTTCCGTATGTACCAGTAGGTAGGTCAGTTCGTATTCGTCTGGTTTTTCTCCTGGCGGGATCCGCATCAGCTGAGGCAGGTTATTGCCCGTTTTATAGGGAAGAAAATCAAGGAAAGGCAGGAAATTGTACGTGTAAATGCCGATACCGAGCGAGAGCACGGCCAGCAGGACGGTGGTAATGGTGCGGGTAAAAGCATCGGTGATCAGCGGCGTGATTTTCCGGCGGTGATAAAAGATAATGCCGATGAGTACCAGCAACACCAGGTCTTTTCCGAACGACTGCCAGGGGGTCAGCGGAATGGCGTCGCCAAAGCATCCGCACGAGGTCACTACTTCAAAGAAAGCCGAGTAAAAGGTAAGGAAGGTGAAGAACAGGATCAGCAGCAGCAACCCCCACGCTACCTGGGTGCGCCAGATACCCAGTAACAACAAGGCTCCCAGCAACATTTCGAGGCTGCATATGACAATAGCCAGTTCCGTTGCGGTGTTGTTCAGGGAGGTCAGATGGAACACCTCAAAGTATTCCTGCAGTTTGTAACCAAACCCAATAGGGTCATTGGCTTTGATCAGGCCTGAAAAAATGAAAAGCACTCCCGTGAAGATGCGCGCGAAAGCGAGCACGAAATCGGGTTTGTCCGGAACCGGGGGATGATGATGAGCCGTTTGCATAGACCTTTAACGATTGGAAGCTTCCTGAAGTTTGATCAATGCAAAAACAGCGTAGTTCAGCATATCCTGGTAGTTGGCTTTGACACCTTCAGATGCCAGTGTTGCGCCCTGGTTATCCTCGATCTGCTTCACCCGAAGGATTTTCATCAGGATCAGGTCGGTCAGTGAGCTGATGCGCATGTCGCGCCATGCTTCGCCATAGTCGTGGTTTTTGGCAAACATCAGTTCTTTTGTTTCCGTTGCTTTTTCATCGTATTTACGGGATACCTCCTCTGCCAGCAGGTCTCCGTCGCCTTCTTCTCCCAGTTCGAGCTGGATCATGGCAATGATGCAGTAATTGATGATGCCGATGTATTCGGACGGGATATCATCGTCTACCCTGGATACCTTTTTGATTTCCAGTGTACGGATGCGCTGGGCTTTGATGAACACCTGGTCGGTAATGGAAGAAAGCCGCATGATCCGCCAGGCGGTACCGTAGTCGACGGTTTTCTTCATGAATAATTCTTTACAGTGACCGATAACGCGGTCATACGATTCAGCAGTGTTACCCATGCGCTTTTTATCCAAAATTGAGGTGCCGGTAAAGCTACAAAATTATGGAAACTTGTTGTCAAAACCAATCGATAATGCCTAAGTTTGGCCAGATTTGCGTAAAGAAAAGGATGGAAACGATTTTTACCCTGAACATCCGCGGGCGGTTGCTCGATCTGTCGGTACCCCGGGTGATGGGTATTGTGAACGTAACACCCGACTCATTCTATGACGGTGGCCGGCATGATACAGCTGCTGGTGCGGCTGACCATGCAGCACGCCTGCTGGAGGAGGGGGCTGACCTGCTGGACATCGGTGCCTATTCATCCAGGCCCGGCGCGGCGGATGTCAGCGAACAGGAAGAACTGGACCGGTTGATACCGGTAGTGGAACGGGTGGCCCGCCGCTTTCCTGACGCATCTATTTCAGTAGATACTTTCCGCGCTTCGGTAGCGGCCGCCGCCGTTGCGGCGGGGGCAGGGCTGGTGAACGATATTTCAGGCGGTATGCTGGATCCGGAGATGTTTGCTACTGTTGCCCGGCTGGATGCGCCCTTTATACTGATGCATATGCGTGGTACACCGGCCACGATGCAACAACTGACGGACTATCCGGATATGATGGCTGAAATCTGTACGTATTTCGGTGAAAAAATACAGCAGCTGAGGCGTCTGGGGGTGAAGGACATTATCCTGGATCCCGGTTTCGGGTTTGCGAAAACAATCGACCAGAATTATGAGCTGCTGCGCCGCCTGGATGAGCTGCATATGTTCGGTCTGCCTCTTCTGGGCGCACTTTCCAGAAAGTCAATGATCTATAAAACGTTGGGCGTTGGCGCGGAACAGGCATTGAACGGCACCACGGTGCTGCATACGGTCATGTTAATGAAAGGGCTACATATCCTTCGTGTACACGACGTAAAAGAAGCCAGGGAAGCGGTAACGCTTACGCGGAAATTGGTTGATTAGTTTATTGGTTTATTGGTTTATTGGTTTATTGGTTTATTGGTTTATTGGTCAGCACTATAACCCACAAATTTACTAATTCACAAACGTACTTTTCGTTCACTAACCCACTAATCAACTAACCCACTAATCAACTAATCCACCAATAAACTACCTAACCGCAGCCCCCGGCTTAAAGGCCGTTTGGGGGATTACAAAATCCAGTCGGCCGTCAACATCTTCGGCCATGAGGATCATGCCCTGTGATTCAATACCTTTGATGGACCTGGGTTCCAGGTTTACCAGGATGGATACCTGGCGGCCTACGATGTCTTCCGGAGCAAAAAACTCAGCGATGCCGGATACGACCGTGCGTTGGTCAATGCCGGTATCGATGGTCAGTTTCAGCAGCTTTTTTGTTTTGGCCACCTTCTCGGCAGCCAGGATTTTTCCTACGCGGATATCCAATGCGGCAAATTGTTCAAAGCTGACCGGTTGTTTGGCCGGCGGTGCGGATGGAGCCACCTGCTGGTTGCGGGTTTTCGCCAGGCTCAGTTTATCCAGCTGGTGCTGGATCTGCTCATCGGTAATCTTTTCAAAAAGCAGCTGTACGTCACCCAGTGTATGTCCGTCCGGTAGTAAGTTAGTCCGGCCGGCCTGGTCCCAGTCAGCCGCAGGGAGGTTCAGCATGCGACCGAGTTTGCGCGCCGTGAAGGGCAGGAAGGGCTGTGCCAGTACGGTGAGATTAGCCGCGATCTGCAGCCCGATATTCAATACGGTTTTTACGCGGGATTCGTCTGTTTTGATGACCTTCCACGGCTCTTCGTCCGCCAGGTACTTGTTGCCCAGCCGGGCCACATTCACAAACTGGGCGAGGGCCTCACGGAAGCGGTATTGTTCAATGGAGGTGGCAATGCGTTTCGGGTAGCGCGACAGTTCTTCCAGCACAAAGCGGTCAGTCTCCGACAGCGGACCTGCCAGCTGTACCTTTCCGTCAAAGTATTTGTGTGACAGCACCACCACCCGGTTAATGAAGTTTCCGAAGATAGCAACCAGCTCATTGTTGACCCGGGCCTGGAAATCCTTCCAGGTAAACTCACTGTCGGATGTTTCAGGGAGGATAGACGTAAGCACAAAGCGGAGTTCATCCTGTTTGCCGGGAAAATCCTCCAGGTATTCATGCAGCCATACCGCATGGTTGCGGGACGTGGAGAGCTTGTCACCTTCCAGGTTGAGGAATTCATTGGCTGGTATGTTTTCCGGCAGCACATACTCACCGTGTGCATGCAGGATGGAAGGAAAGGTGATGCAGTGGAAAACGATATTGTCTTTGCCGATAAAATGGATCAGGCAGGTATCGTCCGATTCATCCGGCTGTTTTTTCCAGTATTTTTCCCAGTCGTTGCCTGTATCCAGCGCCCATTGTTTGGTAGCTGAAATATAGCCGATAGGTGCGTCCAGCCAGACGTAAAGCTTCTTTCCTGTGGCCTCTTCCAGCGGAACATCCACGCCCCAGTCCAGGTCGCGCGTCATGGAACGTGCCTGCAGGCCCTGCTTCAGCCAGGAGCTGCACTGCCCGTACACATTGGGTTTCAGGATGTCTTTTTTGCCTTCCAACAGCCATTTTTCCAGCCAGGGCTGGTATTTATCCAGTGGCAGATACCAGTGCTTGGTCTCTCTCAGCACCGGGGGGTTACCGCTCAGGGTAGAGATGGGGTTAATCAGGTCGGTCGGACTCAGTGAGGTGCCGCATTTTTCACACTGGTCACCATAAGCCCCTTCGCTGTGGCAGTTCGGGCAGGTGCCGGTTATATAGCGGTCGGCGAGGAACTGGTGGAATTCCTCATCGTAATACTGCTCCGAATATTTCTCCATGAACTCCCCTTTTTCGTAGAGGTTCAGGAAGAACTCCTGTGACAGCTCGTGGTGTATTTTTTCAGAAGTGCGGTGATAGATATCAAACGACATGCCGAAGTCAGCAAAGCTCTTTTTGATCTGCTCGTGGTACTGGTCAATAATCGCCCGGGGGGTCGTGTTTTCCTTTTTTGCTTTGATGGTAATGGCCGCACCGTGTTCATCAGAACCACATACATACACCACGTCTTTGCCATTGAGCCGGAGGTATCGGGCAAAGATATCACCGGGTATATAGGCGCCGGCAAGATGCCCGATATGCAGCGGGCCATTGGCGTACGGCAGGGCAGAGGTAATGGTATATCGCTTAAAGGCTGTCTTCTTCATGTAAATCACTTCTTATTTCCGCAGTATTGTGTCAAAAAAACAAAATCTGCTTGCTAATGCGGCAAAGATAAATCAAATTGCGGGTTCTTACGCAGAGAAAATAGATGATCATACCACCTTATCTGAAACAGGGCGATACGGCTGCCATTGTTTGTCCCGCAGGAAAAGTGCCGGGGGATATCGATGATGCGCTGAACCTGCTTGTATCCTGGGGGCTGCGAGTTGTTACCGGTGAGAGTGTCCACGCTTCGTTCCATCAGTTCGCAGGCGATGACGAAACCCGTGCGACAGATTTCCAGCGGATGCTGGATGATGACGATGTAAAAGTCATCTTTGCCGCACGCGGCGGATATGGAACAGTCCGCATGATCGATCGCATTGATTTTGCGCATTTTTCCAGCCGGCCGAAATGGATCGTGGGCTTCAGTGATATTACGGTACTGCACAGTCATATACAGGCAAATTATGGTATACCTACTATTCACGGACAGATGCCGCTGACGATCCCTGAGGGTACCAGGGAATCCCTGGACACCCTGCGCCGGGTGTTGTTTGGTGAATCCGTATTTTATCAGTACCGGTCTGACCATGACCATATCGCCGGCAGCGCTACCGGTAAGCTCATAGGCGGTAACCTGGCACTGCTGGCCAGCGTGGTGGGATCGGTATCCGACCCGGATTACGATGGCGCGATCCTTTTTCTGGAGGATGTGGGGGAATATCTGTATTCCGTTGACCGCATGATGTGGATGCTGAAACGGTCAGGCAAACTCGCGGGATTACGCGGCATGATCGTTGGTGGCTTCACCTCCCTTAAGGATAATGACATACCATTTGGTTTTACAGTAGAGGAAATCATTCTGGAAAAAGTGGCGGCGTACGGGTATCCGGTGGCGTTCGGTTTCCCGGCCGGACATATCCGTGATAACCAGGCGTTGGTGCTGGGCAGGGAGGTGGAGCTGTCCGTTTCGGGAAAGACAGTCGCGCTGCATTATGCCTCAAAATGATCCTCCCGTTACCGTGTAACATCCTTGTGCGTGGTATGCCGTTTTCCCTGATTGCGTTAGTTTTGTAATATGATGAAAAAAATAATGCTGCTACTTTGCTGCCTTCCGGCAGTCGCATCAGCCCAGGAGCCGGGCTGGCATATGCTCGACCTGGAGAAAGATAAGGTATATGGTATTGGTATCACCCGTGCTTATCAGGAGTTTCTCCGGAATAAAACACCCGATACGGTGATCGTTGCCATTCTGGACGGTGGCATCGATACCCTTCATGAAGACCTGAATGCCGTGCTGTGGCGGAATCCGGGAGAGCAGCCGGGAGGTGAAGACCGCGACCGGAACGGATACCCCGGAGATCTGTTCGGCTGGAACTTCATTGGCGGTGCAGCCGGACAGCTGACCCAGGAAAGTAAGGAATACCCCAGGGTATATTATCAGTATAAGGAGCGGTTTGAACACGTTCGCGGAGAACGGCAGGTGAAGCGACGTGACCGTGAGCTGTATCGCCAATGGCTGCGCAGCAAGGAACTGATGAAACCGGCTGACAGTGTGCCGCCGCCTGTTTACCGGGATCGTATCGTTCAGGACGAATACCGGAATCTGAAGGATCGTTATTATGGTAACGCAGACCTGACGGGCGATCCCTATTTCCATGGCACCCACGTGGCCGGTATCGTCGGTGCGGTGCGGGGTAACGGGGTGGGGATGGATGGAATTGCGGATGCCGTGAAGCTAATGGGTATCCGAGTGGTCCCGAACGGGGATGAACATGATAAAGACGTGGCACTGGGTATACGTTATGCGGTTGACAACGGGGCCCACATCATCAATATGAGTTTCGGCAAACCGGTATCACCGGAACGCAAATGGGTGGAGGATGCGATCCGTTATGCAAACAAGAAGGGGGTGCTGATTGTGGCTGCAGCAGGGAATGACCGCGCTGATGTGGATGAGAAACCACACTATCCGACTCCCTACTATATCAAAGGAAAAGGCAAAAAACGGGCTCCGAATATGATCAGTGTCGGTGCGAGCGGCCCGACGGAGCCTATCCTGGTGGCACCTTTCACTAACTATGGTAAAAACACGGTAGATGTTTTTGCTCCGGGTATGTTTATTTATTCCACCATGCCCGATAACGGGTATCGATCGCTGCAGGGTACCAGTATGGCCGCTCCGGTGGTAAGCGGTATTGCAGCCGTACTGAAATCGTATTATCCGCATTTAACCGCCAGGCAAATCAAAGCTATCATCGAAACTACCGTACGGAAGATAGAAACGTCGGTAACCATCCCCGGCAATAAAGGGAAGGCACCACTTCGTGAGATCAGCCGCACAGGAGGAATTGTGAATGCCTATGAGGCGATCAGGCTGGCGGAGCATTGGTAGCTGACCGCGATATTTTTTTGGATTCAAAAAAAAGCAGTATTATTGTGTTCGGTATTTAATAAATATACTGACCAAGTAGTACTGATGACGGACGAAGATTTTTCGATAGACTTGTTCAGGGCTGGTGATGAGCAACTGTTCAACCGCGTGTATAGCTATTATTATAAGCCTTTGCATTACTTTGCCATGAGTTTTCTGAATGACCGTCAACAGGCAGATGAGGTAGTGAGTGATACGATGGTTAAGCTCTGGAGAGGCAAAGAGAACTTCCGGTCAGCCGGTAATATCCGGGCTTTCCTGTATATTGCTACAAAGAACAGTTGCTTTGATCTGTTAAAACATACGAAATACAGGGTCAAAGCGGATGCTGCTATTTCCCGGGATACAGACCTTGCCAGTCAGGAACCTGAAGTACTGGCGCGCATACTGGAAAGTGAACTGCTGCAACGTATCGACGCAGAGCTGCGTAAATTGCCGGCCCGCCAGCAGGACGTGTTCCGCAGGAGTTTTATGGAAGGTCGCAGCAATGAGGAAATTGCGATGGAACTTGGAATCACCGCTAATTCGGTGTATGTGAATAAATCCATGGCCGTCACAGCCCTGCGTAAAGCACTTCGTCAGTATTACCCGTTAATGATACTTTTCTCCGCCGGCACTCCTTTTTAATACCCCCTTGGTTAAGCGCCTGTAAAAATTTTTACCATACAAACTTAAACAGGCTCTAAAGAAAAATAAAATTCTTTTTAAGATGCGGCTATGCTGATCGTTTCTATAGTAGTATGGAGACAGAACAGTATATTCTTGAGCTGCTATATCGGCGTATCCGGGGCCCGTTACCTGAAAAGGAGGAGGCTGAGTTGCGGGCGTGGGCGGCGCAGCATCCGGCCTACAACCAGCTTCTTGAAACGGCAATGGATGACGTTGCGTTAGAAGCAAAGCTGAAAGCCTATCATCTGATTCCTGATCGCCGGATACAGGACGATTCTATACTATGGGAGGAGATCCGGCGCAGTCGCCGGTCCCGGATACGCCGCGTATACGGGTGGACGGTTGCAGCAGCAGCATTGCTGGCTGTTGCTTTTACCCTTTTCTTTTTTTCTGATCAGGCACCGGATGACGGGCAGGTACAGCCGGAAGTGGCGGATATTGCTCCCGGAGGTTACAGGGCCGTGCTGACATTGGCAGACGGCAGCACCATCGATCTCGATAGTATGCAATCAGGGATTATCGTCGGGAGCGAAGCCATTCAATATAGTGATGGGTCAGCCCTGACAGCAATGCAAAGCAAAACGGACGCATCTCAAAAAGGTACCCTTACCCCGGGCGTTCCGTTGCGGTTATCAACACCGAAAGGAGGAACCTATCAGATCATTCTGTCTGATGGGACGAAAGTATGGCTTAACGCAGCCAGTACGTTAACTTATCCGTCCGAATTCAGTGAAGGAAAAAGAGAGGTGGAGCTTGTCGGCGAGGGATATTTTGAAGTATCCGGAATGAATGACAGGCCATTTGTCGTCAGAAGCAGCCGGCAGGAGATCACGGTTCTCGGAACAGCTTTTAATATCCATGCGTATGGAGAGGAGCCGGAAACGGTGACGACACTGGTTAGTGGTTCTGTGCGGGTCAGTTCAGCTGTTCCTTCCAAAGGGGACGCCGCCGCCGGGCAGTTGCTGAAACCGAGTGAGCAGGCCACTCTTACCGCGAATGGGGAGTTATTGAAACAGCGAGTTAATGTATCCGATGCCCTTGCATGGAGACAGGGTCGGTTCAGCTTTGAAAATAAATCGTTTCGCCAGGTCATGGATGAACTGGCGCGGTGGTACAATATAGAGATCGTGTATGAAACCAGGATTCCTGAAGTAGAGTTCTTCGGCGATGCCGTGCGGAATGATAATTTATCGACGATCCTGCGATTGCTGGAGTCGGCAAAAGTGACTTACAGGCTGGAAGGGAGACGATTGATTATAAAAGGAAAAGCATAAATATCTATGAAAAACAGGTAAACTAACGAACGATAACCACCTAAAAAAGGAGAGAATGATGAAGACATAGACAAAAAATAACAGGAAAGGATTTGGCCCCTTTCCTGTTTCAAGCCCGGATAATTCCGTTTATCCATTGCGTAAATAAACCGTAATAGTTATCCAAACCCAACAAAACTACGCATTGCTGTTGGAAATGGCAAGTGATTGTACCGCTCCATTTTTGTCAGGCGTATGTGTGTATGTGTTGCTGGGTGCAGCATTAAATAGTTAATGAAAAAACGTTTATATTCTATCTTCTTAGTTATGAAGATAACTATTGTCCTGCTTCTGCTCTGCATAGTGCAGCTCAATGCAGAAACATACTCGCAAACCATCACCCTTTCCGGAAAGGATTTGTCCATGGAGCGTGTGATGAGTGCGATCAGAGAACAGACGTCTTACGGTATTACCGGGGACCGGACTGTTTTGTCCCATTCACGGCCTGTCAGTATCAGTGTGAAAGATATGCCGCTGGACGATTTTCTGAGAGAGGTTTTCCGTAATCAGCCTATTGGCTACAGTATGGAGGGCCGCACTATTTTTTTATCGCAGAAAGCATTACCCCGCGCCGTTCATCGGGTGGATGTCCTGCCGGTTGCAGAAGAACTGGCAGAGATTCAGCAGCGGATCATTTCGGGAACAGTGACCGATAGTTTGGGAACCCCGCTGGAGGGAGCCTCGATAGCGCTCAAAGCGCGTCCGGGCCAGGGAACCAGTACCAATGCTCAGGGACAGTATTTCCTGGAGTTACAGGATCCGGATCCGATCCTGGTGTTCAGTATGGTGGGGTTCAGGACCAAAGAAGTATCTGCCGGCAGCCAGTCAAAGCTGAATGTCGTGTTGTCGCGGGACGATGGCCTGGATGAGGTAATGGTGGTTGCTTTCGGTACACAGAAAAAAGAGAGTGTCGTCAGTGCCATTTCTACGGTCAACCCCTCTGAATTGCGGGTTCCGGCCAGTAACCTGACGACGGCATTTGCCGGACGGTTGGCTGGTGTCATTGCCTACCAGCGTTCGGGAGAACCGGGGTTGGACAATGCAGAGTTTTTTATCCGGGGAGTAACGTCATTCAGCACAGCCGGTAAGCGGGATCCGTTGATCCTGATTGACGGGGTGGAGATGACCACCAATGATCTGGCCCGGCTGAATGTGGACGATATCGCCTCTTTTTCAGTTATGAAAGATGCCAGTGCCGCTGCATTATACGGTGCACGCGGGGCAAACGGTGTGATCCTAGTGACCACCAAAGAAGGAAAGGTAGATAAATTAGCCATCAACTTCAGGCTGGAACAATCCAGTTCCTATAATACAGAATTGGTCGAACTGGCAGACCCCATTACGTATATGCGGCTGCATAACGAAGCCGTGCGGACCCGGAACCCGATGGTACCGCTTCCGTATTCCTCGTCCAAAATCAGGGAAACCGAGCTGGGCCTGGACCCGATCCGGTATCCGTCTGTGAACTGGTATGACTACCTGATTAAAGACCATGCGACCAACAGGCGTTTGACCGCGAACATAACGGGGGGAGGCCAAAGTGTACAGTACTACCTGGCCGCCAATTACCAGAACGATCAGGGCATTCTCAAAGAGAGTGAAGAGAATCTGTTTAATAACAATATCAATATCGACCGGCTTCAGGTCCGGTCCAATGTCAGTATCCGGTTTGCCCCGACTACCAACGGTGTTGTACGGGCCTACGGCTCATTTGATGACAGGACTGGGCCCCTGGACGGAGGTGCCGATGTATTTCATATGGCCCGAAATGCCACGCCCGTACGTTTCCTGCCGTATTACCCGGCAGACGAAGCCAACGCCTTTAATAAGCATATCCTTTTCGGTATGGGATCAGAGCTTGGCGCTTTCACCAACCCCTTAGCCAGGGTGGTTAGCTCGTTTAAAGAGTCAAAAGAGTCCATGGTGTTGCTGCAGCTGGAAATGGATCACAAATTCAGGGGTAAGCTGGACGGTCTTTCCGCAAAAGGAACCTATAATGTCATGCGGAATGCCTATTACGATCTGAATCGTGGATATACGCCGTTTTATTACACACACGCTACTACGGTAGATGGTTCTTACACACTGCTTCCGCTTAATTCCGACCAGGGAACGGAGTACTTAACCTATAATGATGGGGCTCGGACGGTGAATGCCGCCCAATATGGCGAGTTGAGACTTCAGTATAACAAAATCTTTAATGGCGTACATGACCTTAATGCGTTATTGGTAGGTACCATGAGGGCCGAAACAGGCGCGGCCAGTTTTGACCTGAGAGTGTCTGACCGGTTGCAGGCTTCTTTACCGAGGAGGAATATTTCTTCGGCCGGCCGATTGGCCTATGGATACGATTCCCGTTATTTTGTGGAACTGAATTACGGTTATAACGGTACGGAGCGTTTTGCAAAGCATAACCGTTTTGGCTTTTTCCCTTCGGTAGGGGCTGGCTGGATGGTGAGCAACGAAGCGTTTATGTCCGGTGTGAAAGATATTTTTACCACGCTAAAGCTGCGGGCTACGTATGGTAAAGTCGGGAACGATCAGATAGGATCGCTGTATGATCGGTTCTTTTACCTGTCGCAGGTCAATATGACCGGATCCGGATATTGGTTTGGTTACGATCGGCAATACCGTTCGGGCATCTCCATAGACCGGTACGCCAATGATTTAATAACATGGGAAATAGCTACTAAAACAAACCTTGGTGTTGAACTGGGTTTATTTAATGAACTGACCCTGCTTGCTGACTTTTTCAAGGAAACGCGGGATAATATTCTGCAAACCCGGGTCGATATTCCCGCCACGTTCGGGCTTCGCACCATACCACAGGCCAACGTAGGTGTTGCCGAGAGCCGGGGTTTTGAGACCGAACTAAAATACCAGAAAACGTTTGGCGACGGGCTATACCTGATGGTAAACGGTAATTTTACCTATGCGGCCGGCAAGATTAAAAAATATGAGGAGCCCGACTACAGTGATGTTCCCTGGCGTTCCGTTGTCGGATTAAGGATTTCTCAGCCGATGGGGTATATTGCTGAGCGGTTGTTTATTGACGAAGGAGAGGTTCGCAGCGCTCCCCGGCAATTGTTTGGTGAATACGGTGCCGGAGATATCAAATACAAGGATATTAATAATGACGGCCAGATTGATGTGGACGATATGGTACCGATCGGTTTCCCGACCACACCGGAAATAATATATGGGGTAGGCTTTTCATCCGCCTATAAATCCGTTGATTTATCCGTGTTTATTCAAGGCTCCGGAAGATCTTCATTTTTTATCTCTCCCTCGGCCATTACGCCATTCATTAATCAGGGACAGAGAGGCTTGCTGAAGTATGTAGCCGACGACTACTGGTCTGAAGATAACCAGAATATCCGGGCTTTCTGGCCACGGTTGTCGGAATATGCCATCGGGAATAACAACCAGGTCAGCACGCACTGGCTTCGTAACGGATCTTTTGTGCGGTTGAAATCAGTCGAAATAGGATATACGCTGCCGGACCGGCTGACGAAAAGAGCTTACGTCAGTATGTTCCGTATCTATGCAAACGGTACCAATCTTTTCCACTGGTCGAAATTTAAGATGTGGGACCCTGAGATGGCCGGTAACGGGTTGGGATACCCGGTACAACGGGTGTTTAACCTGGGTGTGAATTTCAGTTTTTAATAACAGAAGATAAACGAATGAAGAGTTTAACGAGAATAATAGCAGCCTGTTTCCTCATGGGGGTAACGAGTTGTAATTACCTGGATGTGGTGCCGAATGATACGCCGACATTGGACCACGCATTCTCAAACAGGTCGGTAACCGAGAAGTTTTTAAGGACCTGTTACAGTCATTTACCTGACCCTACGGATCCGTTCTATTACCCGGCTTATTTCACCAGCAGGGACGAGTTTGACCTGAGGTATGAAAGCCGGGCGTTGAATTCGGCAGCCGGTCAGATTTCCCGCGGTCTCCAGAATACGAATGACCCCTTACAGGATTACTGGTCGGGAAGGAACGGTGGTAAGCCGTTATACGT
The DNA here is from genome assembly GCA_964546645.1 of uncultured Sphingobacteriaceae bacterium. GTDB lineage: Bacteria > Bacteroidota > Bacteroidia > Sphingobacteriales > Sphingobacteriaceae > A37T11. The sequence goes on along the minus strand of CAZJKM010000013.1, from coordinate 29,771 downwards.
AGCCATCCGTGATTGTAACATCTTTCTGGAGAATGTGCATATCCCATTGGATCTTGAAGAGCTGGAAAGGTCCCGCTGGATAGCGGAAGTCAAATTCCTGAAAGCGTATTACCATTTCTTTTTAATGCAATTGTACGGTCCCATCGTGCTGATGAAGGAAAACCTGCCGTTGTCAGCTACTCCTGAAGAGGTGATGGTATACCGGGAGCCGGTGGACGAATGTGTGGATTATATCGTGGAGTTACTGGATGAAGCTATCCCGGGTTTGCCTGAAGTGCTTCCTGACCCGGCAAGGGAACAGGGCAGGATCTCAAAGACCATCGCATTAGCTGTCAAAGCAAAAGTGCTGACATGGGCTGCCAGTCCCTTGTTTAACGGAAACCAGGATTATACGGGCTGGGTGGATAACCGGGGGAAACAGTTGGTATCTACGGCATACGATCCGGCAAAATGGGAACGCGCTGCGGCAGCTATTAAAGAAGCGATCGACGTCAGTCACGGTGCCGGACACCAGCTGTATGAATTTAACAAGGTTACCGGTGGAGGGCAGACGTTTTCTATGAACGACACTCTGGTGACCATGATGACGACGCGTAAGGCGATCACCGAAGCGATTGAACGCAATCCCGGTGTGATCTGGGCAACTCAGGAGCAATTCGCCGATGGTAAGGGAAATTCGACTGCTTTGGGATACAATATTCTGGGAAATATGGTGAGGCAATTTTTTCCGGTACTGTATACCACCGATGAAGGTGCGGGAACGGGCTATTATGCTGCCTCCTGGCATATGGGACAATTGTTTTATTCCAACAATGGGGTGCCGATTGATGAAGACAAAACGTATGATTATGCCAACAGGTATAAGCTGCGCCGGGCAACCCCGGGTGATAAACACGAATCGTATATTGCTACCGGTGAAGTCACTGCGTACCTGCATTTTTTCCGTGAGCCGCGCTTTTATGCCAGCTTAGGTATTGACAGGGGGTTTTTCGAGCTGGCGTCCACTTCACTGAACGGAGGGAGACAGTTTTCGCCGTTCATCAGGAGCCGCTGGCGTGAGGTTGGTGTAGGTGCGGCAGATGGCACCTACATACCGAAAAAGTTGGTGGCCTTTGAATCATCTGCCAGTCAGGGTGTCACAGGCCGGGGGTACAATCCTCATTTTTACCAGTTTCCATTGATTCGCCTGGCAGATCTGTATTTGCTTTACAGCGAGGCATTGAACGAGGTAAAAGCACAACCCGATGCGGAAGTTTACCATTGGATTGATCAGGTCCGGGACAAAGCCGGACTCAATGGGGTGGTTGAATCCTGGCAACGTGCAGCAATTAATCCCAATGCACCGAACAATAAAAATGAAATGCGCAGGATCATCCGGCGGGAACGCCTGATTGAACTGGCCTTTGAGGGACAACGTTTCTGGGATGTCCGCCGTTGGAAAATAGCCGACCAGTATTGGAGCCTGTCTCCGATGGAATGGACCAGTTCAAGTGTAGCAGAAAATTTTTATGTTCCCCGGGTATACGGTAACGTCGTGCGGTCGGTAACCTTCAGGGATTACCTGTATCCGATCAGGAATTACGAATTGCGAATCAATACCAATCTGGTGCAGACGTACGGCTGGTAGTTGCCGGCGCAAAAATTATTCAGGGTTTAACTGATAAAAGTGATTTTTATGAAAAAGTATGGTTTTATAGTGATTGTACTGGTATCCGGTCTTCTTCTCGCATGCTCACGGGAGGATAACGACCTGGTAGGCGGCACCTGGAATGCCGGGCCGATAGAGAAGTACACAATTACGCCAATGAACGGTGGAGCAACCATTAGTTTTGATGTGCCCAATGATCCGGGTTTATTATATATCATGGCAGAATATGAACGAAACGGGAAAATTTTCTCAAAGAAAGCTTCCCTTTACAACAGTGATCTGACCATCGAAGGGTTCAATACCACGGATAGAGTAAAAGCCACGCTATATAAGGTAAATAAGCGGGAACAGCGGTCTGCGCCACTTGAAGTGGAATTTGTGCCGCTGGAGTCACCGATCCGGCTTGCCCAGCAATCGCTGCATTTAGTGCCGGGCTTCGGAGGTATCCTGGCCCAATGGGAAAACCCGAATGCCGTAGAATTCGGGATACGCCTGATGGTGAAAGATGAACAGGATAACCTGGAGACGAAAGAGATGTATTTTTCGGCAATACCAAATGACCGGCGGGCTTTCAGGGGCTTTGCATCCAAAGAGACCACGTTTGCTGTTTCATTCGAAGACAAGTGGGGGAATATATCGGATACCACCTGGCTAACCACCACACCCTTTTTTGAGACGCTGGTGGCTAAGCCCTATGCCGATTTCCGATCAAGTATTCCTTATGACAATACGTCGGAGTACAGCGCGGGTTATGTGTTCAGCAGGTTGTATGATAATGTGGTGAATAGTACGGATCATGGGTGGCTGACCCGGGCCGGAAACAGCGGCTTGTCTTTCACGATTGATTTGAAACAAAAGGTTAAGCTAAGCCGTATTGTTGTTCATCCCTATCACATTAATTCACCTTATTCACAGGTGAATATCACCCAGTTTGAGGCATGGGGTATTGATGAAATAGATTTCAACAAGCTTTCGGATCGTCCTTACTGGCTGGATGAATACAGTGTGCGGAATAATAATATTCTTGGCGTTGATAATGCGACGGTCCTTCCCGCAAGGACCTTTAAGGATGACTGGGCGTATTTGGGATGGTATGCAGTAACTCGATATGATAAAATAATACCCGTGGATCAGGAGGCGATCCGTAACCTGGCTCAGAATGGCTCGGAGTACGAAATGCCCCTTGACGCACCGCCGGTACGGTATATCCGGATAATTGCACGTGAGGTCGCCGGGATTATGCCACCACCCGTTGCAAACTATTTCTCTATGGGTGAGATCACGTTCTATGGGGATAATAACCTGCCCCAGAACTAATCATTAACAGGCGTAAAATTGAAAAGGATGAAAAATATATATAGACTGTTTTCGGGGGCTTTGAGTCTTCTGGTATTTGTGGTCATGATGTTGTCTTCCTGCGACAAAATGGACGACATCCAACGGCGACATGCCGAAAAGGAAGAGCAGGTATATTTAGGTAAGGTAGATTCTATCCGGTTTTTTCCAGGGTTCGGCAGGGTTAAATTGACCTGGTATATCGGCTCCGGTCCTAAGGTTGACCGTACCATTATCTATTGGAATATGCGCAGGGATTCTGTTGTTAAAGCGTTCACCCGTACCGTTGCCGGTAGGCAGAAAGATTCCATTATATTGGAGAACGTCCGGGAAGGTACGACGCTGTTTGAATTCAGGAACGTGAATGATGAGGGAGAAACATCGCTGTATTCGTCTGCTTCGGCAACCGTTTGGGGGGAGACGTATGCGGACGGTCTGAACGGCAGAAGATTGGTGTCCTTTGATTTCGACTATGCTAACTCGATGTATAAGCTGGGGCTTTCTCCTGTTACCGAGGACGATGGGGTGGTCTATTCGCACATTGCTTATACCAATAAATCAGGACAGGAAAACGTCTTGAAAATTGATCGGACCACGAACGAAGTTGTATTGGAAAATTTACCGGATGGCGGAGCATTTCGTTTCCGGACGGTCTTTTTCCTGCCTCAGGGAATGGATACGGTTTATAACAGTTATCTGACCTTGAATGCTCCGACTGCAGTTACTGACCGAGGGACCAAACTTCCGTTAGCCGGGAATATGGGAAGCAAGTACTTCGAGCGTAACGGAGAGCGATTGTATGAATGGACTGACAGCGGTGTCCTGGTTGAATACACGTTAAGTGAAAACGGATCACTACCTGCTACAGGAACGCCGGTTGCCACCATACCGCGTAGCACATACCGTGATTTCTTTTTCTATGATGATGATAAATTCATCGGTATAACGGCAGGCCACGTGGTTCGGGTGATGCGGATCGTAAATGGTGAGCCTGTTATTGTCAGAACACCGTCCGGATCAGATGACTTAGGGTCAGGTTTCAGTTTCCCATCATTTATTCCGGCACGGGGTTATTTCTTCTCCATAGCTGCAGGCACGGGAGAATTGAAGACCTGGTTGGCAAGAGAGAATGCGACCTGGGGATCTCCCAACGGGGCCACCGTGGGAACCGGATTCAGTGTATACGAGCCGCTCGCCCTGTTTAATAATGAGACTTTATTGGGTGTGGATGCGGACGGCTATTTGTGGAGTATCCCCGTATCAATAAGTGGTACACCCGGCTCTAAAAGTCGTATCGGGATCGGGTGGGATCGATTTAAGAAAGTGTTCAGTGTAGGTACAAAAGTGTTGGGTATGGAGGAGAATGGCGATTTGTATGTGTTTGATCATTTCAATACCGCAGACAAGTACTGGATTGTCCGGTAAATACCTTCCCACCAGGGTTTGGTAATCATGTAATGCCCGCTATTGTCAGGTTTCAACAGTCCGCTGTTGAAACCTGACAAATTAAGCGGAATTTTGAATCGGAAGCAATCCTATTTGTTCACTATATTTGTTGCCCCCCCCCCCGATTACCGGAAATGGTGTTGTCCCGGAAACAGACACATCACCGATATTAACTATTAACATAAAGTATGAATAATCAGAAACGACGTAAATTTATCAGGAACATAGCCGCTTTGCCGTTGGCTTCCATTTTGTTCCCCCGCTATGGTCTGGGGCAAACGTTTAGTGAGAAGCCGGACCTTCCTTACCGGATGGTCAACAATACGGTATACGGCGCAAAAGCAGATGCCGAAGGTCCCATTGGCGGGGGAGCCGGTTATAAACATATCGTGCGGAAATGGGATTATGTGGCAGACAGTCCGGAATCACTCATTGCTGCCTTGTCACAAGCAAAAAAGGGGCAGGTTGTATTTATTCCGGCGCAGGCTGTTATCGATTTAACTACTTTTATATACATTGATGAGTTTGCGCTTGAAATTCCGGAGGGGGTTACACTGGCTGGTGATCGGGGTGCAGAAGGATCTTTGGGAGCATTGATCTGCAGTGACACGTTGGACACACCGGTGATGATCAAGGCGGCAGGGCCCGATGTTAGAATAACAGGTCTTCGTATCCAGGGCCCCAATCCGAAAACATATAGGGAGCATCATGACCGGGCTTTTGGACCAGGAGGGAAAGGACACGAGTATTATTACAAATTCCCGCTTTCTAAAGGTATTGAAACCGTTCACTCCGGGCTTACTATTGATAACTGTGAAGTATCTGCGTTTTCGCATTCGGGCATTCACTTGGTCAGGGGCGTAAATCATCACGTTCATCACAACAAGATTTTTAATTGTCAGTACGACGGTTTGGGATATGGAGTCTGTCAGGGCAGTGAAGGGCCTAAGTATTATGCTTTTTCCACTATAGAATTCAATCTGTTTGACAGTAACCGACATTCCATTGCGGGGACAGGATTGCCTGGTTGTGGCTATATTGCCAGAAACAATATACAAACGGGAAACTCCCTGAGCCACTGTTTCGACATGCATGGCGGGATCAACAGAAAAGATGGGACGGATATTGCTGGCACAAGGATTGAGATTTATAATAATACATTTCTTTCTTCCGAATATGCGCTGGCTATTCTCGGAGAACCGGAGGAACATTGTAAATTTTATAACAACTGGGTAACCATGCATGCCAGCGGGCAAAATGCTATATACGGGCATGCGAATGCGCGTGTGCAAGTTTTCGACAATTTGTACGGCAAGCCCCGGAACACCGTTAAATAGATCAGAATTGATAATATAATATGTTTAAACAGGATATGATAAAAGAATATAGTTTCAGGGCATTTTTTTTAGCAACTTTTTTTCTGATCTGCAGTGAAGGCTATGCGCAACACGCAGCCGGAATAAACATCAAAGCCTTACAGAAGGGATTGGTGGGGTATTGGAAACTGGATACTGATCTGAATGATCATTCTGGTCGTGGGTTGCATCCGGTTGTACATGGTCAGCTGAAGGCCGGTGAGGCCTTTAACGGCCGCGACGCCTGGCTGGAAGTTTCCGGTAAATCGGTTTCGGAGTTAGGTAAAGGCGACTTTACCATTTCTGCGTGGATCAATGTACCGTCGGCGATGGATGATATACCGGGAGACATTCTCAGTCTGTATGACCGATCATCCAGATCGGGGTTTCATTTGGGGCTGCAAAGCTATGCCTCGATTACCAGCCAGGCGAATTACCGAAAGCTGAGTTTTGGGATAGATAACGGGTCTTCTGCACCGTGGACAGATTATGGAAGGCCGGGAAATGCCCTGCTGGCTTTTGGTATGGTTGAGTATAAAGGATCGTTATACGCGGGTACGTGTGAGCCCGGTCCGGGTGACCGGGGACATGTATACCGGTACGCCGGGGATACCAGTTGGGTAGACTGTGGTTCACCGGACGGCTCCAATAGTGTGGCGGCGCTGGCTGTTATGGACGGACAGCTGTACGTGGGCACGGGTCGTTATCGGGTAGCGGGTTCTTCGCTTCCTGAGTCAGAGAACCTGACATCAGGTGGGCGTGTTTTCCGGTATGGCGGCAGTCCTGGTCAATGGATTGATTGTGGTCAGCTTCCGGGTGTGGAGATGATAGGAGGTATGATTGTATATCAGGGCAAGTTGTATGTCAGTTCGATGTACGCCCCGGCGGCGCTGTTTCGTTACGAGGGTGGTCAGCAATGGGTGAGATGTCCTATTCCCGATGGAAAGCGGGTGGTGAATATGACGGTGCATGACGGTTACCTGTATGCCAGCAGCTGGGATGTTGGGAATGTTTACCGTTATGACGGGACATCGTGGACGGATTGCGGACTGGTTGGAGAGAATACGCAGAACTATGGCTTTGCGGTTTACGAGGGAGGGTTGTATACATCTACCTGGCCGAGCGGGCGGGTATACCGGTTTGATGGCTTGGATAACTGGAAAGATGTGGGTCGTTTAGGCCAGGAATTGGAAGTGATGGGTATGGCCGTTCACAATGGCCGTTTGATAGGAGGGACGCTTCCCTTAGCAGAAGTTTATGAGTATGAAGGCGACACCAGCTGGTCGCTGATGGCCCGTCTGGATAAAACGCCCGATGTAAAGTACCGCCGGGCGTGGGCGATGGCGGAGCATGGAGGCCGGTTGTTTTGCAGTACGCTTCCTTCCGGCCGGATTTACGGTTATCAAGCGGGGGTGACGGTCTCCGCGGATGATGAACTGGCGCCGGGCTGGCAACACGTGCTGGTGAGCAGAAAGAAAGGGCGGCTCCAACTGTATGTTGCCGGACGACTGGTAAAGGAAGTTGCTCTTGCCCGGGGTTTGGGTGCGGACCCTGGCGAGGGGACTTCCCTGAAGATCGGGTTCGGCCCGAACGACTATTTCTGTGGGCAGATGCGTGAGGTACGCCTGTATAAGCGGGCGCTGAGTGAGCATGAGGTCAGGAAGCTGTATGAAATAAAGTAAGTGGTATTTTTCCTATTTTTGGATAATTTCAGGATCAATAAAAGATGTTTAAATTTTTGGTGGTCGCCGCTTCTTTATTGTTCATTAGCGATTGCTCCTACTCACAGGAATCAGACAGGCCGGAGCGAATCCGTAGTAAGCGGGAATGGGAGAAGAAGCGTTCCGGCATTCTGTTTAGTGTCGAAGGAGTAAAAAAAGGAGTTTCTGCAGCAGCGCATGATTTTCCCGAAGCAGTCCGGAAAGAAGCCTACGATTATATCGATCAAACCCTTAGAAATAAAAAATAACTCATTAGCTTTATCACCAGTGCAGCTTGTTTACACTGATGTGTGGTCATTGTACCTCCCCCGGCTTGACGAAAAGTAAGTCAGTTTTTCAGGGTTCACCGGTGAGGCGGCGGTATAAATTATAGGTGGTTTTAACATATGCGACGACGACGATTTATAGAAAATTCTCTGGTATTAAGTGTTTCGCTTCTGAATATACCCATACTGAATGGAAAAGGCTTTGGTAGCAATAATATAGACTACCGGTTATTGCTTCATTCACCCACGAAGTTGTATGACGGTCGATTATGCTGGCTGCATCCCAGGGTGGGACTGGTTCCCGGTGGGGGCAAGAACGGTCAGATGCGTGTTGTGATGACGATGAATACCCACGAAGACGACGATGTTTTCAAAGGGATGTTCGGGATGCATTCGGATGACCTTGGTAAGACGTGGACCGATCCGTACAGGATACCGTCATTGAACCCTGTTTGGGAAGAGATAGACGGGAAGCGTTGTCCGGTTGCTGCGAGTGATTTCTGGCCGCAATACCATCGTGCAAGCGGACACTTACTGGGCACGGGCCATACGGTTGTTTATACCCCTGACTGGCAGATTGAGCCTGTCCGCCCCAGGGATACGAGCTATGCTGTTTACGACCGGTCCAGGGGATCGTGGGGTGACTGGAAAAAGCTGGAGATGCCTGACAAGACAAAGTTTCATAGTGCCGGTGCAGGCTGCACACAGCGGTATGATCTGAGCGACGGGAATGTCTTATTGCCGGTTTACTTTTCCCCTCCCGGAAAAAATTCGGAGGTGACGGTTGTGAAATGTTCCTTTGATGGCGAAGAGCTTAGCTATCTGGAACACGGTGACGAAATCCGTGTGGCTGATGATTCCCGTGGTTTACACGAACCCTCACTGACTTTTTTTGATGGTTGGTATTATTTAACGATACGGAACGATCACACGGCCTTCGTTACCCGTAGCAGAGACGGATTGCATTTTGATCCGCTCCGGCAATGGGTTTTTGATGATGGATTGGAGTTGGGGAATTATAACACCCAGCAACACTGGGTTACACATAGTGATGGACTTTTTTTAGTCTATAATCGCAAAGGGGCCAACAATGACCACATCGTCCGTCATCGGGCGCCTCTCTTTATGGCACAGGTGGATCCTGTCAGATTGTGTGTTCTTCGCAAGACGGAGCGTATTATTATTCCTGAACGGGGTGCCGCTTTGGGTAATTTCGGAGTAGTCGATGTCAGTGAGGATGAAACCTGGGTGACTGATGCCGAGTTTGTTTATCGCAAAGAGTCTTTGGATTACGGGAGTGACGGAAGTGTGTGGATTGCCAAAATCCTATGGGACAGGCCCAACCGGCTTTTTAAGTTAAGCTGATGCGGGAAAGCGATGCAGTAATATGATAACAACCTGAATCAACCGTTTTTTACATGTTGTAAAACATAGAGATATGACAGATAAATTTTTTACGCGGCGCAATTTTCTTCGGGACCTTTCTTTACTTTCAGCCGGAGTTATTGTGGCGGGAGAAGCCACTGCACGGGCGGATGGGGAAAAGGCGCAGGTTGTTCACGATGCCCAAAGCATAACGCGTAAAGGGTGGAAAGCCGGCTTAGGGAAGCGGGTTATTACCCCTGAAAACGGGGTGTGGCTGGCCGGTTACGACGCGGAACGACCGGCAGAGGGGAAGCTGCACGATTTGTACGTGAAAGTAATCGCCCTGAAAGATGCTGCTGGTAAGATTGTCGTGCTGGCTACGACGGATAATCAGGGTATGTCCCGGACCGTATCCGACCGGATTTATGAGTCAGTCCGTACCCGCTATGGCCTTTTGCGACCGGATTTTATGTTAACCTTTTCACACACCCATACCGGACCTTGTCTGGAAGACGACCTGGTGGATTATTATCCGAGCGACGATGCCCAGCGGGCTCAGGTACATGCCTATTCGTTGTGGATGGAGTCCAAGGTAGTGGAAGCTGTGGGAGAAGCGCTTAGCAATTGGCAACCGGTCGAACTCTATCATGGGGAGGGTACCTGTAGCTTTGCCGTTAACCGCAGGGAGAATAAGGAGGCAGAGGTCCCGGCGATGCTTGCCTCTGGTACACCGTTGAAAGGTCCTGTTGACCATCGGGTTCCGGTGTTGGCTATCCGTAGCGGCTCCGCTCTTATCGGTGTGTTGTTTGGCTATTCCTGTCACCCCACCACGATATGGGTGAATAGCTGGAGCGGCGATTATCCGGGATTTGCGCAGCGGGCGCTGGAGTCCGCCTATCCGGATACGATGGCGATGTTCTTTAACACCAGCGGCGGGGACCAGAACCCGTTGCCCCGTGGTACCGTTCCGTTGTGTCAGCAATATGGTAAGATGCTGTCTGACTCGGTGTCGGTGGTTATTTCACGGGATATGCATCCGGTTTCTTCCCGTCTTTCTACCGCATTTCGTTATGTGGATTTACCTTATGCTGCTGTTGCAACCCGGTCTGAACTGGAGAAGGTGGCGGCATCGGGCGGTACGCTCCAATCCCGTTGGGCGAAGCGTATGCTATTGAAACTGGCCGCCGGAGAGCAATTCCGCGACCGATATCCTTATCCGGTACAGGCGTGGTATTTAGGGAAAGAGTTGTTGCTGATCGGTCAGGGGGGAGAATCGGTGGTGGACTATTCGCTTCGTTACAGCCGTGAGTATCCGGAACAGGCGACCTGGCTGTTGGGTTACAGCAATGAGATGGTAGCCTATATACCCTCCCGCAGGGTATGGGAGGAAGGTCGCTATGAGGGCGGTCCGCATCTGGATGAGTACGGCCACCCGGCGTGGCGCTGGTCGGGTGACATAGAAGACCGTATCACCGGAGCTGTCAGGGAACTGGTGGAAAAGGTGAGGTAATAAGGCTGCTGTATATTAAGGTTGGTGGATTAGAGCTTCTATTTCGTTCAACGCAATCATTTTTGTTGTTCCGTAAGTGCCGGTTTGCAGGACGATTTTATCCCCCGATACAAGATAATCTGCCTTTGATTTCGCACAAAGGGCAAATAGGTAGTTGTCTTTACTGTCTGATACGATTTCCGGGATGCTGGTTAGTTTGTAGGTTTTGGTGATCAGGTCATGGAGTTTTGCAACCTTGGTCACACTGTCTGGCGGCACAAATTTCTGAAGCTTTGGTCGGGACAGCACGTCAATAATTTCGTTTCTTAGCAAATCACAAGTGGCAATCCTTGAACCCGACTCAGCTAAGTGGACGATAAAATCCAACCTGCGATTAATGGTCAGGCTGATCCAGATATTGCAATCCAATACAAGAACCATCACTGAAGCTTGGCGTCACGCGCAGCACGGCTTTCCTGCACGATTTCGTCCATGGTGAGCGCCTTGCCAGGTTTAATGGAGTCGTTGATCTCTCTGGCAAGGGCCATAGCGCTGCCTTCCCGCGTGACCGTGACACCCAGTTCCTTCAATAGTTTTTTAACCAACGAAGTCTTATTTTCCGGTACTTTGATCAAGAACGTATCCATTAATAGCAAATTTAGTAAAAGAATTCTTATTTGCCAAAGTTGAACGTTCCTTACTTCCCAGCCAACAGCAACGGATGTGGTTTGAGGTCGATAAGGTGGCGTGAGAAACTTAATTATATCGTAACAATTCACGACATTTGGATTCTAAGGAATATAGCACGTAAAGAAGGATTCGGTATGAAGAACATCATCATATGCCTGGCGGTAGCAACCGGTGTCGTAGCCGCAACTCCGGCGGCGGCTCTGTTTGGGAAAAACCTGTTACAGGATACCCCACGGCAAGAGCTGGCTGACACGACAAAGCCGGTTAAGCCGGACAGCCTGAAAAAACTTCCTGCAGACAGCGCGAAGAAAAAGCCGGTAAAGCCATCTATCGGCGATAAGATCAAGTCGAGTAAAAAAATCGACGGACTATTCGGCCTGTACCGTGATACGGCTACGGCGAGTCTGCAGCTGTATGTGAATAAAGATCAGTTGGGTAAAGATTTTATTTACCAGAGTTTTTCCATGGGCGGGCCTACATCGCTCTATCTGAATCAGAATATGATCCGGGAAACCTGGCTGTTCAGCATTCGTAAAAATAACGATAAGATCGAGTTCCTCCGTAAGAATACCGCTTTCTATTATGACCCTGCCAACCCGGTGAGCAAAGCGGCGAATGCAGACGTTGCGGAAACGGTATTCCATTCGGAAAAAATTGTTGCTTCTGACAGCGCCGGCTATCTCATTCCGATTGACGGACTGTTCCTGAGCAACAAGCTGGATGCTGTGAAGCCGGTGCTTCCGCCGGGCATTCCGCCGACAGCGATATTCAACCTGGGTAACCTCAATACCGCCAAATCCGGCTATGACACGATACGCTCTTTTCCGAAAAATACGGATGTCGTGGTCAGCCTGGCATACGACAACCCGACTCCGCTGAACGGGGGCGGGAGAGATATCACCGATGCCCGGTATGTGAGTGTCAAAATGCAGCATTCTTTTCTGGAAGTACCACAAAACAGTTATCGCCCCCGCCGTGACGATCCGCGGGTAGGCTATTTCGGCGCGCAGGTGGATGACCTGACCTCGGTTTCCCCGACACCGTATCGGGATTTTATCAGCCGGTGGTATCTGGAAAAAAAGAATCCCAATGCCCGAATCAGTGAGCCCGTCGAACCCATCGTGTTCTGGATAGAGAACACCACACCGTACGAATACCGCGATATCATCCGTGAAGCAGGTGAGAAATGGAACGAGGCATTTGAAGCGGCCGGCTTTAAAAATGCGGTCATCATGAAGCAGATGCCCGATGATGCCACGTGGGATCCCGCAGATATTGAATACAATGTGATCCGTTGGAAATCTTCCAGTAGTCCGCGTTATGGTGCCATCGGTCCCAGCTTCTTCAACCCGCTGACGGGCCAGATCCTGGGTGCCGACATTACCGTCGAGTGGAAATCAGGTGCCGGTACACCGGTGTTGGATGAGCTGTTCAACGGAGGCGTCTCTGCCGTAGCCCTGCCGTGGGAAAGTCCGGGGCAGGCTATTGCACCGGATGAGACCTACGTACACCATTCGCAGATGAACCCAGCAGCCCTGTGCCGTATTTCCAATGAGCTGAGTATGCAGTTCCAGGCCGGCCTTGCGGTGATAGAAACATTGGATGCAGATCTGGAAGAATCCGAGAAAGAGGGAAAAGTAAAAGAAATGCACCGCCAGTTCCTGTATTTTCTCATTATGCACGAAATGGGGCATACACTGGGGCTGAACCACAATATGCGCGCCAGCCAGATGCTGACGCCGGATCAGATGCATGATACGAAGCTGACCCGACGGATCGGCCTGCAGGGCTCCGTGATGGATTACCCGGCGATCAACGTAAGCCGTGACCGGAAGAAGCAGGGTGACTATTATACGACCAAGGCGGGACCATATGATATCTGGGCCATTGAATATGGGTACACTCCCTTTACATCCGCGGAAGAAGAAAAAGGGCTGCGTAACATACTGAGCAGGAGTACGGATCCGAAGCTGGCTTTCGGTAATGATGCGGACGATATGCGTAGTCCGGGCAAGGCCATTGACCCGCGCGTAAATGTGAATGACCATTCCAGTGATATGATGGTGTATGGCGAGGAGCGTTTCCTGCTGGTGAACGATATGATGCCGAAACTGAAAGCGCGTTTCAGCCGGCCGGATCAGAGTTATCAGGAACTGCTGCAGCGCTACAGCCAGCTGAACCGGCAGCGTGCCGATATGGCCAACGCCATCAGCCGGTATATTGGCGGTGTATATGTGGAAAAGGCTTTTGCAGGGCAGCTGGCTGATACGCCACCGTACACGCCGGTGCCGCTGGCAACCCAAAAGAAGGCGATGGAGTTATTAGGAAAATACGTGTATGCTCCTGATGCTTTCGCGGTCGATTATCCGTTGTTCCCTTATATGCAACCCCAGCGCCGTGGGTTTAATTTCTTCAGCACAACCGAAGATTATAAGCCGCAGAACACGTTCCGCTCATTGCAGGTCAATACACTGGCGCATATTCTTCATCCGACTACCTTGTCCAGGATCAATAACAGCAGCCTGTATGGTAATACATATTCCGTTGCCGATGTGATGCAGGATCTGTCGGGACAGCTTTTTGACGCAGATATCAACGGGAATGTGAACCTGATCCGGCAGAATTTGCAGACGGACTATATGCTTGCCCTCGGTAGTATTGTTGATGCAAAAACAGGATATGACCACGCCAGCAAAGCGGCGGCATTGGCTGCATTAACGGATATTAAAAGCCGGCTCGAAAAAGCATCGGCAGGTGTGGATATTCAGACTTCCGCGCACCGGCAGAACCTGCGGTTTTTAATTGATAAGGCCTTATCGGTACACCGTCCCTAATATATAACCGGATAAATGTTGCTTCGTCGGTGCTTTGGCGTTTTGCATCCTGGTTAAGGTTGCACGATGAAGATCTGTCAGAAGATTGCATAAAGTTATCTTTGTTTTTCCATATTTTTACAGCAGCTTGCGGTTTATTATTTTCTTTGGATCCGAAGTTCACCTGGTTGCGTTCTTAAGCGGTACACACCATATGAATTGAATGAACGCATGGAGAGAGCGTATAAAAATGAAAAAACTAATTGTATATATTACAGTTGCGGTAATCATTATAGCCATTTCCCTGTTTGCCATACAGAAAAACGAGCGCGTCGATTTCAGCGCGCAGGTGAAACCCATCCTGAACAAACATTGCATCACCTGCCATGGAGGGGTGAAGAAGAACGGCGGTTTCAGCCTGCTATTCGAGGAAGAAGCATTTGCAGCAGCTGAATCGGGTGAGCCTGTCATCAGACGGGGAGATGCGGCGCATAGTAATTTGATCCGCAGACTGACAGTGGATGACCCGGAGCTGAGAATGCCCTACAATGCCCCTCCGCTAAGCAGAGAAGAAATCGATATACTTACACGCTGGGTAGACCAGGGCGCGGAATGGGGCGATCATTGGGCATATTCTTTACCGCAATCCGTGCCTGTTCCTAAACCCCGCTTTTCGCTGCACGCGCTTTTCGGGCATGATGACAGCACTTTCCCAAGCAACATTGACTATTTTATCAAAGCCAAACATGATGAGCGCGGCTTGGGTTTTTCTCCGGAAGCGGAGCGGGAAACGTTATTGAGGCGATTGCACCTGGACCTGGTGGGTTTGCCTCCTACGATAGAACAGGTGGAGGCTTTTCTGCAGGACTCACGGGAGAATGCGTATGAAATTCGGGTGGACAGCCTGTTGGCATCAACACATTTCGGTGAGCGTTGGGCATCGTGGTGGCTTGACCTGGCCCGTTACGCAGATACCAAAGGGTACGAGCGGGACGGCAACCGGGAAATCTGGGCTTACCGGGACTGGGTGATCAACGCTTTTAATGCAAACATGCCTTTTGACCAATTTACTATGGAGCAATTAGCCGGGGATTTGCTGCCGGAGCCAACAAAGGATCAGCTAATCGCAACGGCATTCCATCGCAATACCATGAATAACGACGAAGGTGGAACGGATAACGAGGAATTCCGTGTAGCCGCAGTGATGGATCGGCTGAATACCACCTATCAGGTGTGGCTGAGCACAACTTTTGAATGCGTGCAATGCCATAGCCACACATACGACCCGTTTAAATTTGAGGAGTACTATAAATCGTACGCATTTTTCAACAATACGCGTGACGAGGATACCTTCGGTGAGCACCCAAAGCTAAGGCTTTACGAGACTGCAGAACAGCAGCAGATTGATAGCATTAAGAATTGGCTTGCCCACTATGCGGATGAAGACCAGCTTTCGTCAGTTTCCCTGTTTCTTGCCACGTTAGAGCCCAAATACCACCCGCATTATTGTGACTCCCTGGTAAATGGGGTGGTTATGGATACGAAATGGCTGGGAATGCGCCATGGCGGCCGGGCGAGGATGAAGTCAATCCCGCTGAATGGAAAGGATGCCTTTTACGTCAGTTACCGGTCAGCAGCTCCCGGGGGTAGCCTGGAAATCCGGGCCGGCTCTTCTGCGGGCCGGGTTTTGGCTGAATTCACGATACCACCTGCAACGTCCGGCAATACCATCGCTATTCCGATGGGTAGCCTGGCTGGCGTACACGACCTTTATCTTACTTTCCGTAACCCGTCTATTGTTTCCACACAACCCGTTTGTATGGTGGAGTGGATGGCATTCCGGCCCAGACTGGCGGGGGAAGAGGATCCGTTGTATTCCCGGAAAGTATCCGACTTTATACAGCTGTTGAACCATAAACCGCCATCAGTGCCAATTATGGTAGAGAACCCTTCTCATATGACCCGTACGACACACGTCTTTGAGCGGGGTAACTGGTTGGTTCACGGTGATGCCGTGACGCCTGAAGTGCCCCGGGCGTTGAATGCTTTTCCAAAGCATGCCCCGGCGAACAGGTTAGGATTCAGCCAGTGGATTGTTAGTAAAGAGAACCCGCTTACCGCCAGGACATTGGTAAACCGCATGTGGGCGCAATTGTTTGGGAGGGGGCTGGTTGAACCGTTGGGGGATATGGGGACACAAAGTGTTCCACCTGTGCACCGCGACTTGCTCGATTGGCTGGCCCTGGAGTTCATGCATCGTATGGATTGGCGTGTTAAAGATCTGCTCAAAGAACTCGTCATATCGAGGACGTACAGGCAATCATCGGCAATGGTGGGTGCTGCCCTGCAAAAGGATCCCGCGAATGATTACTATGTACGTGGCCCCCGGTTTCGGTTAGGGGCGGAACAAATAAGGGATCAGGCACTTGCCGTGAGCGGGCTGCTTAGCAGGAAAATGTATGGACCGAGTGTGATGCCCTATCAGCCGGAAGGGGTTTGGATGACGGTTTACAGTGGTGCGGCCTGGCGTATAAGCGAGGGTGAAGACCAATACAGGAGAGCGGTTTATACCTTTTTGAAGAGAACCAGTCCTTATCCGTCATTTCTCACGTTTGACGCTTCGAGCAGGGAGGTCTGTATCGTTGACCGGATACGGACAAACACGCCGCTGCAGGCTTTGACGACGTTAAATGATCCGGTCTACCTGGAAGCTGCCTGGCAGCTGGCTACCCGGATGGTAGCAGCCTCATATGGAGAAACAGACCGCACGATCGAACTGGGCTATCGCTTCGCGATGCAGCGGGGTCTGACCATCGGAAAGCGACAGGCACTACGGAAGCTTTACGATGCAGCGTATGCCTATTACTCCGCCAACGCCGATGCATTGGAGAAATTCAGCAGCAGTTTCCGGAAGGCAGGTGACAAAAGCAGCGCCGAACTGGCTGCTTATGCGGTCGTGGCAAATGCCATACTCAATCTGGATGAATTCTTAACTAAGTCATGATGAATATGGACCTCGGTAAATTAGTAAAAGAAGCACAGCAATATCAGTTACAATCCGTCACCAGGAGGCATTTTCTGAAGGATTGTGTAGCGGGAATTGGCGGTATTGCCTTAGGGTCCCTGCTGGGTGGGTGTTCGCGGCAGGGCCTCCCGGTGGTTTTGGATGGGTCTCTTAACCCGCTTAACTCACTGAACCCGATGGCTCCTCGGGCACCACATTTCCCGGCTAAGGCAAAACGGATCATATACCTGCATATGGCTGGGGCGCCATCGCAGCTTGAGCTGTTCGATTACAAACCCGAACTCCATAAGTTGCATAATAAACAGTGTCCTGAATCGTTGCTGGCAGGCAAGAAATTTGCCTTTATACGAGGCATTCCGAAGATGCTGGGGCCACAAGCCGATTTTAAGCAGTATGGCCAAAGCGGCGCATGGGTATCCGATTATCTGCCACACTTCAGCCAGGTCGCAGATGAAGTAAGTTTTCTGAAAGCGGTGCACACCGATCAGTTTAACCATGGGCCTGCCCAGCTGTTTATGCATACCGGCCATGCACGCCTTGGAAGGCCGAGTATGGGCTCCTGGGTAACCTACGGCCTTGGCACGGAAAACGGCAATCTTCCGGGTTTTGTGGTACTGACGTCCGGGGGAAAGACGCCCGATGCCGGAAAAAGTGTTTGGGGCAGTGGCTTTTTGCCATCGGTTTATCAAGGCGTACAATGCCGGTCAAAAGGTGATCCGGTACTATATATCAGTGATCCCGACGGAATGGGGCGGGATTTGAAGCAGCAAAGCATCAACGCTATTAATGCGGTTAACCAGGAAGAATACCATACCTATGGTGATCCGGAGACGCTCGCCCGCATTGCACAGTATGAAATGGCTTTTAAGATGCAGGTGGCTGTTCCGGAAGTAATGGATATTGCTCGTGAGCCCGACTATATCCATGAGCTCTACGGCACGCAACCAGGGAAGGAATCATTTGCGAATAATTGCCTGCTCGCGCGTAAATTGGTGGAACAAGGTGTGCGGTTTGTACAGTTGTTCGATTGGGGTTGGGATAGCCATGGTACGGATGCAAAGGGAGCTATTGATATAGGTTTCAGGGATAAATGCCGTGAAATAGACCGGCCGATGACGGCATTGCTGCTGGATCTTAAACAAAGAGGGTTATTGGATGAGACATTAGTGGTATGGGGAGGTGAATTTGGTCGTACGCCTATGCAGGAAAACCGGGATGATAAAGATATGCCATTTCTTGGCCGGGACCACCATACAGACGCCTACACGATCTGGCTAGCGGGAGGAGGGATAAAAAATGGCGTAACGTACGGTGAGACGGATGACATTGGATTTACAGGAATAAGCGGACGGACGTCCGTACATGATATACATGCTACGATGCTGCATCTGATGGGGTTTGATCATGAGCGGCTGACCTATGAGTTCCAGGGCAGACCTTTTCGGCTTACGGACGTAGAGGGCGAACTGATCCATGCCATTATTTGAACGAAATGGATAAGTAGTAATGAAGAAACAAAGTATATTATATCTGCTGCTGTTTTCCGCAGTATGGCTGAAAGCACAGGATAGCGCACACCCCCTGCAGATCAGTTTTTTCTGCACGAATTGGGGGATGGATGTGCCTTGGGATACGTTCTGCGGACAGCTGAAGGCAGCAGGTTTTGATGGCGTGGAGACGTGGTTGCCGGCTGACAGTGAGCATAGGGAGGAAATGGTGGCAGCTTTGGAAAAGTATGAACTGGAACTTATCTTATTGAGCGGAGGACGCGGAAGCACTTTTGAAACGTATCTTGAAACCTATGTTGCTAACCTGAAGCTTGCTGCACAGTACCGACCGCGTTTGATTAATTGCCATACGGGTAAGGATTACTTTACTTTTGACCAAAACAGGCAATTGATTGATACAGCTGCCGCTATTGGCAGGGAAAGTGGCGTTGAGGTCGTCCACGAAACTCACCGTGGCCGTTTCAGTTTTGCAGCCCATATCACCAGATCCTACCTTGAAAGGCTGCCGGGGTTATCGTTGACATTGGATATATCACATTGGTGCAACGTTCATGAGTCCATGCTTGCGGATCAGGCAGAAACCGTTGAACTGGCCCTGTCCCGTACACGGCATATACATGCGAGAGTAGGACATCCTCAGGGACCTCAGGTGAATGATCCACGCGCGCCGGAGTGGAAAGAGGTCGTTCAGCAACACCTGAAATGGTGGGATCAGGTATTGAAATACCAACAGCAAACGGGGAAAGCCACGCTGACGATTACCACGGAATTCGGCCCTCCGGCATACATGCCGGTATTGCCTTATACGAAGCAGCCTGTCGCGAATCAGTGGTCCATCAATAACTATATGCTTAACTTGCTTAAAACGAGGTATACCGAGTGATGGAAGAAGGGGGGGATCTGTTGCTTTTTTTTGGGCGGTGGCACCCATTGCTGGTTCATTTACCCATCGGGATATTATTCGTCTCTTTCGTGATGGTTTTGTTCTCCCGGAGGCCGGCTTATTCCGGATTGGGCGCTGCCGTCCCCTTTACCTTACTGATCGGGGCAAGTTCAGCAATACTTGCCAGCCTATCGGGCTACCTGCTATCCCGGAATGGCGGTTACGAAACGCATACGTTGGGGTTCCACCAATGGTTCGGCATTTCGGTAGCGGCAGTCAGTTTGTTAGTATGGCGGCTTTATTATCCACCTTCCGATCAGCGGACCTATTTCAGGTTATTGGTGAGAGGACGCTTTTTGATACTCAGTGTTTTGATGCTGCTGGTAGGTATAACAGGGCATTATGGTGGCACACTCACTCATGGGAAAGGGTATCTGAGCGACGCTATGCCTCCCGGGCTCAGCGGACTATTTGGGGTTCAGCGAGAGAAAGACGAGCCACTACGTATTGAAAACGTGCAGGAAGCATGGGTATATGAAGAGCTGGTTCAACCCATATTGTCAAAACGTTGCCAGAGTTGCCATGGCGCTACCAAGAAAGAAGGAGGATTGGCAATGCATCAAAGGGAGAGCCTCCTGAAAGGAGGGGATGGGGGAAAGGTAATCGTACCTGAACGGATAGATGAAAGTGAACTTTATACCAGATTAATACTCCCTGTGGGTGATGAGAAGCGTATGCCACCGAAGGGCCGTACACCAATCACATCCGATGAGATCGCTTTGATCGCATGGTGGATTGAACAGGGAACCCTATCCGATACCAAGATAAAGGATATAGAACAGTCTGCGGAAATCGTAGCAGTATTAGCACGAATGGAGGCCGGTAAGCCCGACCCTATCCTTCCCGAAGCCCCTCCTTTATCTTCAGCCACGGTGCAAAAGCTGACGGAAAAGGGTATACAGGTTATACCGGTTTCACATGGGAGCAATTACGTGATGATCAGTGCGATCACCTACCGGGAGTTTAACGATCAGGATGCGGAAGCCCTGGTAGATCTCAAGGATAATATCGTTCAGTTAAAGCTGGGTCAAACAGCGATTACCGACCGGGCGTTGTCCCATATTGCCCGATTATCCGTGCTAAGACAACTCCACTTGGAACGGACTGCCATAACGGACGACGGATTGGCAGCGCTGAAGGCCTGTCAACAATTAGAATACCTCAATTTATCAGGGACTATCGTGGGAGATGCCGGGGTGCAGCAGTTGAAAACACTGTCAGCGCTGAATCGTTTGTATTTGTTTGAGACGGAAGTTACAGGGAATGCAGTAGTTGATTTTCAGCAGTCACAACCTATGGTGCTCATTGATACAGGACGTTACAAATTACCGCCGTCTATGGGGAGCCGGTTTCTTTCGGAACCCCCGGGGTAATCAGACCGGTGGGACACCTGATGCTTCGAGAAGCGCCCTCTCACTGGCATTTCGGAAGTGAGTGAACATTATAATGAAAGAGCGGTTGCTCTGAAAAGGTAAATGTATCTCCTTATTGAAAAACAAACTCCCGCAGACCCTTTCTCTGTTTCCGGCTCCACCCGCAGATCATCTCATACAGAAATAGACAAGGAATCTGAAAAAAATCCTAATTTTACCGGCATTGATGAGAAATTGAAATGGATCTAAGTACAGCTGTTGATGTGATTGTTGTGGGTTCGGGAATCAGTGGGGGGTGGGTAGCGAAGGAGTTCACCGAAAAAGGATTTAAAACCCTGTTGATTGAACGGGGACGGATGGTAAAGCATGTGGAAGATTATCCGACTGCCTACACCAATAGCTGGGAGTTTGAGCACCGGAACCAAAAAACCCGCAAAGATTTAACAGACAATAAGCTGATAAGCAGGCATTATGCTTACAGTGAGGCCACCCGCCATTTTTATGTAAACGATGAGGATCAGGAATATATCCAGGAAAAGCCGTTTGACTGGATACGGGGGTATCAGGTGGGTGGTAAATCACTGTTGTGGGCCCGCCAGACCCAACGATGGAGTGATTTCGAATTTGAAGCACCCAAACGGTTTGATTATGCCCCCGATTGGCCCATCCGGTACAGGGATATTGCCCCCTGGTACAGCCATGTAGAGCGTTTTGTGGGTATTTCCGGCAATCGGGACGGTATTGCAAATATGCCGGATAGTGAAGTGGTGGGCGCTTTTGAAATGAATAAGGTGGAGCGGCTGATTGCGGATGCGATCGCCGCCAACTATACGGACAGAAGGGCTATTATTGGACGATGTGCCAATCTGGCTGAATTAGCAGAGACACAGCGATTGCAGGGACGGGGAAAGTGCATGGCCCGCTCCATGTGTGAGCGGGGGTGTCCTTTCGGGGCCTATTTCAGCTCGAACTCCTCCACCATTCCGTACGCTGAAAAAACAGGCAACCTGGAAATACTGACCGACAGCATCGTTGAAGCGGTCGAATACGACGATGAATTAAAACGGGCTACCGGAGTCCGTGTTATTGACACAAAAACAAAAGAAAGGAAAAGCTATCGCGCCAAGATCATTTTCCTCAACGCGGCGACGTTAAATACGAACCTGATCCTCCTCAATTCAAGATCGGAACGGTTCCCGGACGGATTAGGAAATGATAACCGGCTGATGGGACGTTACATCGCGTTTCACAATTACCGCGGACGAATTGTTGCCGATTTTCCGGGCCATGAGGATTCCTATTACTTCGGACGCAGGCCCACCCAGGTATTCATGCCCGCTTTCAGGAATATTCATACACCGGCGGAGAAATTCAAAGGGTCGTACTTAATCGCCTTTTCAGCCGGCCGGGGGAGGGGAAATAACGCAAATGGGATAGGGGCGGACTTTAAAGACGCCCTGTGTGAACCGGGAGGATGGGGAGTCTCCATGATGATGCAGGGGGAGGTGATCCCGATTTACGACAACCATGTGCGCTTAAGCGAAGATAAAAAGGATAAATACGGCTTACCCCAGCTAATCACTTCTGTCGGCTATACGGAGAATGATGTCCATATGATGGAGGATTTTTTTCAGGAAGGAACGGCTATGCTGGAAAAGGCAGGTTGTACCAATATAAAACCCCTGGATCAGCATGAAGTGTATGGCCGGCAACCCGGTTTGGAGGTGCATGATGTGGGAGGGGTCCGGATGGGTGAAGATCCGCAGCAATCCTTGTTAAATGGCTATAATCAGCTTCATCTGTGCAAAAATGTATTTGTAACGGATGGTGCCTGTATGAACACGGTAGGTAATCAGAATCCATCGCTGACCTTCATGGCGCTCTCTGCCCGTGCTGCCAATTATGCCATGGAAAAGTTAAAAGACGGGGATTTGTAAGATAACTGGTTGACCACAGAAGATGGGTTTTTAAAAGTAATTTTAATTAATTCGTCTGTTTGTAAAATATTTAAAAAATAACTACATTTGACGCATCCTGCATCAGGATGGCGGAACCGTAGTTATGAGCAGATACAGTGATTTTTCGGATGAGCAGCTTGCGGCACTTCTAAAAGAGGATGACGAACAGGCTTTTGCCGAATTATACAACCGGTATTGGCCGGTACTGTGGCGGTTTGCTGCCAATTCCATGAAGCGCAGTGACGATGCGAAAGATATCGTGCAGGATGTGTTCACGAAGCTGTGGTTAAAAAGGACAACTCTTACGATCCATACAGCTCTTCGTCCCTTTTTGTATCGGATGACGCTTCATACCGTGATCGATAATGCGACAAAAACAAAAGACTTTGAGGGCTTTGCGGATGCGCTGCGACGGGAGATGTGCGCAGGAGTGAACACAACGGAGCAGCTGATCTATGAGAAAGAGCTGATCCGTTGTTTTGAGGCGGGTTTAGACCAGGTTCCTCCGAAAGCCCGGAAAGTGTTTGAACTGAGCCGCATGGATCAGCTGTCTCATCAGGAAATCAGTACAGAACTGGATATTTCGAGAGAAACCGTTAAAAGCCAGATGAAAGTGGCTATCAAAATCCTCCGGAAAAGCCTGCACCTGTTGGCGGTATTGCTGATACCTGATCTTTTTTAAAATTTTTTCCACCCCAAACGTTTTTTTTCCAGTCTCCATAATAAACAGGGAACAACTGTTCCTGACAAACAATGGAAAAAGACATAGAAGATTTATTAAGACGCTACCGGGCAAACCAATGCTCTGATGAAGAACGCAGGTGGGTTGAGCGGGTATATATCAGGCATATCCATAATGAACGGTATATGCCGGATGAGGTGGCGAAAGCCGAGGTATGGGACCGGCTGCAGGTGATGCGCCATAAAGAGCGACATCCGGAAAGACGGAAATTATGGCCATATTGGCTTACCTCTGCGGCTGCCGCCCTGTTGGTCGCCGCCGCTGCTTTTTACTTCATGGACCTGCAGGGCAACAAAAAAGAAGACTTGCCGGCCAGTACAGAGGTGGCTGACGTTCAGCCCGGAGGCAACAAAGCCACCCTGACGTTGTCTGACGGGAGTACCGTGGATTTAAGTTCGGAGCAAACAGGCATCATTGTCGGGGATGGAATTACGTACGCTGATGGAAGCGGGATTTTAGACAACAAACAACAGACAGCAGATAACAGACACACCGGTGAAAAGGAAAGTCTGATGTCTGATGTCTCACGTCCGATGTCTCTGACGACCCCCAAAGGCGGACAATACCAGGTAACACTTCCTGACGGTACGAAGGTGTGGCTGAATGCTGCCAGCACGCTGAAATACCCGTCCCGGTTTTCGGATCGTGAACGTGTTGTAGAGGTAAGCGGTGAGGCGTTTTTCCAGGTATCGACTGACCGGAAGCGCCCGTTCAGGGTATTGAGTAAGGGGCAGGAAATCAAAGTATTGGGTACTGAATTTAATATAAATGCCTATGAAGAACAACAGGAAACCAGTACCACACTGATTTCAGGAGCTGTTAAGGTACAGTCTTCCTCCCAGGCTGTTGTATTAAAACCCGGGGAACAGTCCCGCGCTGACGGCTCCGGCCGATTGACGAGCCGGACCGTGGATGCAGATGTTGCGGTTGCCTGGAAATCAGGGTTGTTTTATTTTAAGCGTACCCCTTTCGAAGAAGTGATGAAGCAGGTAGCGAGATGGTATGATGTGGAGGTGATCTATAAGAACGATATTCCGGGAAAAACATTCAGTGGAAAAATGAAACGGGATGTAAAGCTATCTTCCGTATTGGATATGATGGAAGGTTCCGGCATCCGTTTTCAGATTGATGGTAACAAACTAATGATAGATTAATGAAAAATGACAAAACGAAAGGAGGTCAGGATGAGCGTTTAACTACCTGATCAAACAGAACAGGGAAGTGTGTCCAGCACCTCCCCGTGATGTTCGGATAGCACAATTAGATTAGTTGCAATTAATAACCGGATTGTTAATTATCCAAACCGTACAAACTTAATGATAAATTATGAAATACCGCTATATGGCAGAAAGATGTCATTGGCAATCAGAAAGCTCTGCTTAGTTATGAAGATAACTACGTTATTTATGGTATTGGCAGGTATGCACCTCAGTGCGGCTTCCCTTTCACAAACGGTGACGCTTCGTATGAAAGAACAGTCGCTGTCAGCAGTTTTTGAAATCATAGAGAAGCAGACAGGATATGTGGTGGTATACAGCGATCAGCTGATCAGCTCGAAAGCGCCCGTCTCCATTACAGTGGAAAAGGAATCTTTAGAAAACGTATTACGGACGGTGTTGCATCCGCAATCACTGACATTTACCCTGGATGGGACCAGTATCTTTGTGAAAGAGCAGCCGGTAAAACACGTATTAGACAGGGAGACCATACTCCAGGACCGGCGGGTTTCCGGTCAGGTTACTGACCATCTCGGTAAGCCATTCCCCGGGGTCAATGTCAGGCTGAAAGGTACATCGTCGGTGGTCGTGACAGATGCACAGGGAGCGTATTCCATTACCGTCACTGACGCCGGCAGTGTATTGGTATACAGCTTTATGGGTTTCGGTACCATCGAACGGAAGATCGGTCAGGAAAATGAGATCAACGTGAGTTTACAGCCACAGGAAGATAAATTGAGTGAAGTGGTAGTTATAGGTTATGGTGAGGTCAGAAAAGCAGATCTGACAGGATCGGTCGGCCAGGTCAGCCTGACGGATATAACGAAGGCTCCCGTTATTTCTTTTGACCAGGCCTTGGCGGGAAGAATTGCCGGAGTACAGGTGTCAGCATCTGACGGTCAGCCCGGAATCGGGATGAATATTGTGATCAGGGGTGCTAACTCCCTGACACAAAGTAATACGCCCTTGTATGTGATTGACGGTTTTCCGATCGAGAATCCCGAAAACCTGGCGATAAATACCAATGAAATTGAATCACTCACCGTGCTGAAAGATGCGTCGGCTACCGCCATTTATGGTGCAAGAGGAGCGAACGGTGTCATTGTGATTGAAACGAAAAAAGGGAAAGATGGTAAGACGGTCGTAGACTTCAATACCTCTGTAGGTTTTCAGCAGATACAGAAAAAAATGGAAATGATGTCTCCATATGATTTTGTGAAGTACCAGACAGAGCTCTATCCGGCTGTGGCCGAACAACGCTATTTCACCGATGGAAAGACACTGGAGTCTTACCGGGATTCCGTTGGAATTGAATGGCAGGACCATATTTTCCGGCAGGCTCCTATGCAAATACATGATATCGCCATCCGGGGAGGAAATGCACGCACCAAGGTTTCCCTTTCCGGTTCTGTTTATGATCAGGAAGGGGTGATTAACAACTCGTCTTTGAGAAGATATCAGGGACGGGCCGTTATTGACCATGACATCAGCAACAGGATCAAGACCGGCGTGAATATCAACTATAGTGACGTGCGTACCTCCGGAGCACGTATAGCCGATGGGGCCGGCTCCAACGCTACCACACACATGCTGTACCGGGCGTGGCGATTCAGGCCGGTTACGGGGACAAATATGAATTTACTGGAGGAGGATATGGACCCGGACAATAATAATGTCAACGATATCCGTATCAATCCGGTGCTGACGAATGACAATGAGTATTCCGTCAGGAACATGTCTAACCTCATGGCAAATGCCTACGCTTCCTATTTGGTGGTACCGGGTATGACATTTAAATCAATGGTTTCACTCAATACCCGGCATTCGCAGTTTGATAATTTTTACAACTCGAACACGGTTCAGGGTACGCCATTGAATATCCACAATACCCGGGGGGTGAATGGTTCCATTGACCATAATTTCCTGCGCGTTATGTCCAATGAAAATTTGCTGACATATCATAAAAATTTCAACAGAGCCCACATGCTCTCCGCATTAGCTGGTTTTTCTGTGCAGCAGATCAACACCACCATTAACGGGTTGTCTGTACAGAACGTGCCTAATGAAGAACTGGGGATCCAGGGACTGGATGAAGGGGTTCCTTACGCTACGCGTTCTTCGGGTAGTGTCAGCACACTGGCGTCGTTCTTCGGAAGGGTAAACTATAATTACAAATCCAGGTACCTGCTGACGGCAACATTCAGGGGTGACGGGTCTTCCAAGCTCGCACCGGGAAATAAATGGAATTATTTCCCATCATTCGCCCTCGCATGGAATATGCAGCGGGAAGGAGACTGGTTGTCGCTTCCGGACGCTGTTTCACAGAGTAAGTTCCGGGTGAGTTATGGAACTACCGGGAATAACCGGGTAGGTGATTTCGATTATCTTTCCAGGCTGACGCTGCCCGCCCGCGCGGGTTACTCGTTCAATAACGGCTTGCCGTCACGGGGGATCATTCCTTCCAATGTAGGTAATGAAACACTGAAATGGGAAACAACCCGGCAGTGGAATATTGGTTACGATCTGGGTTTGTTTAAAGACCGGGTGGAACTAGTGGCCGACGTGTACCAGAAAACAACCTCGGATTTATTGCTGCTTGCAGATCTTCCCCTTATTATCGGTTATGTCAATGCGTTTAAGAATATCGGGGCAACGCGTAACCGCGGATTGGAAATCGCACTTTCTACCATTAATTACCAGTCACCCACTTTCAGCTGGTCGACCCGGTTCAATATCAGCTTTAACCAGAATAAGGTGCTGGAGCTGGTTGGTGAACAGGAAGCCCGTTTTGATGTGGCCACGTTTTTCGGCTCATTCTCCAATCCATTGTATGTAGCACGTGTTGGGCATCCGGTGGGTATGTTCCACGGATTGATTTTTGATGGCGTGTACCAGTTTGAGGATTTCGATAATCCGTCGGAGGGCGTCTATGCCCTGAAAAGTACCGTTCCAGGAAACGGGAGCCAGCGGAGCACCATTCAGCCGGGCGATATTAAATACCGGGACCTGAACGGAGACGGCGATATCAATACGTTTGATATGACCGTTATCGGACGGGGGCAACCGGTGCATATAGGCGGTTTTGCAAATGACCTGACCTACAAAGGGCTTAGTTTACATGTATTCTTCCAATGGTCCTATGGCAATAACGTATATAATGCCAACCGGTTGTTGATGGAAGGGAATGTACTGACGTACCGGGATCATAATCAGTTTGCCAGTTACAACGACCGGTGGACGCCGGAAAATCCGACGAATACCAATTTCCGGGCAGGCGGGCAGGGGCCAAACTCCTTCCATTCTACCCGTGTTTTGGAAGATGGTTCATTTTTGCGCCTGAAAACAGCATCGTTGAGTTACAGCGTTCCTCCTGCTGTAATTGGCAGGGCGTATCTGACCAAACTGAACATTTTTATATCTGCTCAGAACCTGATTACCTGGTCCAATTATACCGGCATGGATCCGGAAGTATCTGTACGGAATCCTGTGCTGATGCCGGGATTTGATTATTCGGCGTATCCGATACCAAGAACCGTTACGGTTGGTCTCAACGCATCATTTTAAAAACGAATTGAATTGCTTGTTATGAAAAATAAGATGTTTGTTCTTGCAGGGGTTACTTTCCTTATGGTGGTGTCATCCTGCAGCAGATTCCTTGATACAAAGCCAACAGACTTCCTTTCACCGGTTAATTACTACGAAACCCAGGCCCAGCTTGAACTGGCACTGAACGGCGTATACGATCAGTTGGGAAGCATTGGCTTATATGGCAACCGGATTCCGTATATTATCGGTTTTGAAGGGGATGAAGCTTACTATACCCGAAATACACCGGGTGGTGTTTACAGCAATCAGTACACATCCGGGCATCCCGAGATCAGGAGGTACTGGCTGGAATGTTACGCCGGTATCAACCGGGCTAACGTGTTGCTGCAGAATATTGACAAAAATGAAGGTATTGCCGCGGACTACCGGGATCTGGTGCGGGGAGAAACCTTGTTCCTGCGTGCATATTATTATTTTCTGTTGGTACAGAGCTATGGTGCGGTTCCGCTGATCCTGGAGCCGGTAACGGATATCAATAACATCAGTATTCCCCGTACGCCGGCCAAAGAGGTATACGAACAGATCATTGCGGATATGACGACGGCAGAACAACTGGTGAAGCCTATAGCGGGGATCGGGTTCGGTGGCAGGGTGAGCAAGTCGGCTGTACGCGGCATCCTTGCCCGGGTTTGCCTGCACATGGCGGGTTATCCGGTACGGGATGAATCAAAATACACGGAGGCTCGTCGTTGGGCCAGGATGGTCATCGATGATGCGGCAGCCGGTCATGAATTGAACCCTGATTTTTCCGATATTTTTATCCGGTACGCCCGTGATGAGTACGATATCAAAGAAAGTATCTGGGAGGTGGAGTTCTGGGGTATTCCGGGAGCTTATGACGAGACGGGCTATAATGCCTATGTAAATGGGCCTGTCAGTACGAATAATAATACCGGACAAGGGTTTGGCGGACTCAGAATCACCGCAGAGCTGTATCACCTGTTTGATGAAGCGGATCTGCGCCGGGATTGGTCTATTGCTAATTTTACGTATAATGCTACCGGCCCTTCGGGAAGTAAGACAGCGATTACGTTGCCGGCAACAGATGCCAATCTGTATAACCGGTATCCGGCTAAGTTCCGCCGGGAGTATGAGGTGCAGATCCCCAAGTCAACGAATTCGTCGCCTCAGAATTTTCCTTTGTTGCGTTTCGCAGATGTACTGCTGATGTTTGCCGAAGCAGATAATCAGGTGAATAATGGTCCGTCACTGCAGGCGTACAACGCTATTAACCAGGTGAGAAGGAGAGGTTATGGTAAATTGCTGCCGGG
>CAZJKM010000012.1:8747-44389 GCA_964546645.1 uncultured Sphingobacteriaceae bacterium | reverse complement strand
AACCCGTCAAGCGTCATATTGATTGCTGCAATTACTTTTTTCATATTTTCTTTTTTGTCAGTCTGTCATTTGAAGAGTGGTTTCCCGTACCGTGCGGGGTGTACCGATATCGTTTTTGGATCTAAGTGACGTTAAATTATATATTTCTAATTGGGAGTACAACCTTTTGATACCATTTTCTACTTTTATACCCGACTATTTAATTGACGAAAGGGCGGTCTTTTCTTTTCTATTTTATAATTCCTCCCCAGGCTGCTATTTCGGCTGGCCAAACAGAAGATAGATCGGAAACCCGACATGATTAAACAGGAGCAGATACAGGTCTGGGCCAGCGGTACATACCTGCGGTTCAAAAAAACACTTCATCCTACCCACTGACATAGGGTTAGGGGCGAGCGGCGGGGGCGTAAAGATGTACCCGGACGAAGCAGACAAGCCTAAAGTCAGTGCAGTCAATCTGTTGCTTACCGGATTTATCAGTTTCAGAACAAAATGAAGAAGGCGATCGTCGCCGTTATTATGCTGGTATGCTCATTCGGAATAAACGAAAGTCCTTTCTTTTTCAGCGCATCACGTAAAACAGGAAGCGACGCTTTCCCGACGCTATGCAAGGCCAGGATGTCTTTTTCCCGGTGTTGGCCCAGTTTTTTCAATGTCGTAATACCAGCCGTTTCCAGGGCGCTTCTGGCAGGCCCGGATAACAGATGCAAAAAGCCCGATTTGGCTTTTTCTTTCTCCTCGTTTTCTTTTACGCGGAACTGAACGATTCTGGCAATCAGCTTTAATGGCATTGGCTGGTTGAGCGGAAACTGGACGGACCCTTTTCCCTGTTTATAAGGGGCAAGGTCTTTTTTAAATGCAGCATGCCCGGTAGGCGTAGCGTAAAAGCCGATATGGTTTTGGTAACCGGCGAAGTAAACGAGGATCCCGTTCAGCTTATAGGCCGGCATATCGTAGCTGATGGTCTCCGTGGCGTCGGGTGCAGCTGTTTTGATAACTGCCCGTACCTGTTCCAGGGCACGCCGGGTATCCTCCGGGAAAACAGCAAGGTATTCATCTACATTTTTTGCTTTGTTTGTTTCCATAACAATTCCTGTTTCTGTATAGTACAAACATACAACGAATCACCCGGATGGAAGAGGGTGCGGATCTGACAAATCAGGAGGGTGTTTACGACAGATACCGGAACCTGCTACCAGCCAAAAAGGAGAATAACGTCGAAAAGCTGTATGTTTGTCTGAACGCAGCGGAGCGAACAAACCGTATCAGCATGAAAATTAATCAGCAGAATAACTGGAAGACAACATCGGTAAAGCAGGTGTACGACAACGCCTGGGTTACGGTGGAACACCGGGAGGTTGTCAATCCGGCCGGCAAACCGGGAATATATGGCGTGGTGAGGTTTAAAAACCGGGCAATTGGTATCGTTCCGCTGGATGACGAGGGGTATATTTACCTGGTTGGCCAGTACCGCTACACGCTGGATGCGTATTCCTGGGAAATACCGGAAGGAGGGGGGCCGTTAGGCGAAGATCCGCTGGACACCGCAAAAAGGGAATTGAAAGAGGAGACAGGCCTGGTGGCAACGGATTGGAAGCAGATCGGCCGTATCCATACGTCCAACTCCGTGACGGACGAAGAAGGATTTATTTTTCTGGCAGAGGGCCTGATCCAGCAAATTGCCGAACCGGAGGAAACTGAAGAACTGCACGTCAGACGGGTGTTGCTGGGAGAGGCTGTGGATATGGTCATGCGGTCAGAGATCACGGACTCCCTTTCGATGTGTGCCATCCTGATGGTTGCCCGGATGCTGCAAACCCGGTAAAACAGTTATGGACAGTCATCATAGCGACAAGGAACAGCACAGACAGCTGTTGGCGAAAGCGGCTGCTGCATACGGTCTGGAGCATGAACCTGACCTGGAGCGGTATTTTGAGCTTCGTTATGAGGAAGATGGCAGACCGGTGGTTACTCCGGCGTTGCCGGGTATGGTTGACCTGACGGGTACGGCGATGGATTCGCTGATGGAGGAACTCCATCCGGCGGAAATGCGGATAGCCGGTCCGGCGATACAGGATACGGGAAACCGTGTGGTGGTGATCCGCCGTCACAAGTATTACCGGTACCTGCAGACAGAGCTGTACAGCGCCGGCAGGACCAAAGACGGGCGACTGAAAAATCCATTGACCCCCTTAGCTCCGCTGGAGCTGGTCTGGATGGCCGATGATCCCGCCTATAGCACGTTCTATACGGCTCTGGCCATGTTTCAGCAACATCGCGATGGAAAGCGGACACCGGCCGAACTAAGCGCATTGAGAACATTGGTGCGGAATGAACCGGGGTATGATTTTTATCTGCACGATGAATCTGTCACGGAAAAGGTTTCGGCAAACAGCCTGAACCCGGTAATGCTGGCGATGCCGGACAACGGACTGAAGCTGGTGGTTCATCCCAAAGGTCCTTTTTATGAAATCAGCGGACACCTGTCACTTCATGGGAAAGACTATCCGCTGCACACCCTGAAAGTAACGTGTACCTATTTTCTGCAGGTAAACGATACCCTTTTCCTGCCGGATAACCTGCATGTCCTGGTCATTGCTGACCTGTTTACCGGAAAACGCAGTGCCCTGCTCATTCATGCCGGGAAGTATAAGGCATTTAAGCAGCAATTTCTGGACAAGCTGGACGATGTGATCCAGGTAAATTATACCTACCTGAAACCGGGCAGCGTACGGCAGCTGGAAGAGGGTGGCTTTACGGCACTGCCGGAGAAGCTGATCTATCTGTCGGATTTTGGCCAGCACGTGATGATCATACCGGTCATGCGTTACGGGGAAGCGGAAGTAGCCATCCGGACACGGAAACAGGTGCAGGGTGTGGATAGCAAAGGGAAGGAATTTGCAGTACCGCGCAATGAGGTGATCGAAGACGACCTGATCGGGCTTGTACTGAAACAGCATCCGTATTTCCCGGAGCAGCTGGAGAACCAGTTGTACTATTTCTACCTGCATAAGCGTCACTTCCTGAATGAAGACTGGTTTTTGCCTGTTTTTGAAGCATGGCAGGAAGCCGGAATAGCGGTTATGGGCTTCAATGAACTCAGCGGCAATAACCTTAATGCCCATCGCGCACAGATCGATATAAAGGTGATCAGCGGGTTAAACTGGTTTAATGTGACCCTCGCGGTCCGTTTTGGCAAAACGAAGGCAAAACTGAAGCAGATACAGGCAGCCCTCAGGAATAAACGGAAGTATGTGCAGCTGGATGACGGAACCCGGGGTATCCTGCCGGCGGAATGGATAGAGAAATTTTTCCGGTATTTTACCGCAGGTGAGGTGGTGGGGGATGAAGTGATACAGATTGCCAAGGCAAACTTTGAAACCCTCGAAGAGCTGTATGGGCAATATATTCCGGATGGTGCGTTACGCCGCGAAATTCAGGAATACCGGGAACGGCTTGGTGACCTGACCGCTATTCCGGATGTGCCTGTGCCGGCCGGTTTGCAGGGCAGCCTGCGTCCTTACCAACAACAGGGCCTCAACTGGCTTTCACGGCTGGACGAGCTCCATTTCGGCGGTTGCCTTGCAGATGATATGGGGCTCGGCAAAACGGTGCAGATCATCGCTTTCATACTGTCTCAGCGGGGCAGGGTATCTGCCAATATAAATCTCGTGGTCGTACCCGCATCGCTGATTTTCAATTGGCAACAGGAACTGGCTGCGTTTGCACCGTCTATCCGCGTGTATACCCTATACGGGTCGGAACGGAAACCGGCTGAGGCCGTATTTGATGGGTATGAAGTAGTATTGACTTCCTATACGACCCTGTTGTCTGATATCCGGTTCCTGAAGAAGGTGGTGTTCAACTATATTTTTCTCGACGAGTCGCAACAGATTAAAAATCCTACGTCGCAACGCTATAAGGCGGTATGCCTGCTGCAGGCACGCAATAAGATTGCCCTTACCGGTACTCCGTTCGAAAATAATTCATTCGACTTGTACGGACAATTGTCCGTTGTTTGTCCGGGATTACTGGGTGATAAGCGTTATTTCAGGGATGTGTACGCTAAGCCAATCGATCAGTTCAGTGACAAACGCCGTAAGGAAGAGCTGCAGCGGAAAATCCGGCCCTTTATTCTTCGGAGGACCAAGCAGCAGGTGGCTTCGGAGTTACCGGAAAGGGCGGAAATGGTGCTGTATTGCGAGATGGGAGAACAGCAGCGTGGTATCTATGATGCCTACGAACGGGAGTTCCGGGAGTATATTTCAGCTCTTTCCGGCGACGAGCTGGACAGAAGTCCGATGAACGTATTGCGAGGATTAACCCGTTTACGCCAGATCTGCAACTCGCCGGCACTGCTTCCCGACGGTATGCTGAATACGGCTGTTTCTGCTAAACTGGAAATGCTGAAGGAGCAGGTTGTTGATAAAGCACCCCACCATAAACTGCTGGTTTTTTCACAGTTTGTTTCCATGCTGTCGCTGGTCCGGAAAGAATTGGATGCGGAAGGGATACGGTATGTCATCCTGACGGGCAGCACCCGGGATCGTGGTGCCGTGGTGCGTCAGTTTCAGGAGGATCCCGGCGTGCGGGTATTCCTTATCAGCCTGAAAGCCGGCGGAACGGGACTCAACCTGACGGCTGCCGACTATGTCTACCTGATCGATCCGTGGTGGAACCCGGCAGTGGAAAATCAGGCAATAGACCGTACACACCGTATCGGCCAGGACAAAAAGGTGGTGGCTGTGCGTTTGGTTACGCCGAATACCATTGAAGAGAAGATCGCCGTATTACAGCAA
Source organism: uncultured Sphingobacteriaceae bacterium (assembly GCA_964546645.1). GTDB lineage: Bacteria > Bacteroidota > Bacteroidia > Sphingobacteriales > Sphingobacteriaceae > A37T11. Next base: position 39,590 of record CAZJKM010000012.1, on the reverse strand, counting down.
CGGAAAAGCGCGCTGGCGGATAGTTTAGTCCAGGCCGACGGCTCATTCTTCCGGTCGCTCAGCAGGGAAGAATTGCTTGGCCTGCTGACGTGAAAACGTATCAAAGCCCGTGTCCCCCGCAACAGAAAACATCGTTATAGTTTTTTCAGCTTAATGGAGCGGAAAGAAACGCGGTCACCATGATCCTGCAGTAAGATATGGCCCTGCTTTGCCAGGCCGAAATTTTCCCACTCCTTATACTTACTGCCTGCCACCAGGCGTAGGAATTCCTCGGAGCCACGTGTGTATTCAACCACTTTCACTCCGTTCAGGTAATGCTCAACGCGGTTATCGGGGTAAACCACCAATCTACCCCTGTTCCACTGGCCGACCGGCCGCAGATGACGCTTTTCCTTGTTGGCAGTGATCAGGTCGTAGAGGGAAGCGAGGGTACGGTTGCCATTTTTCCCGTTTTTGGCGTCCGGGTGTTTTTCATCGTCCAGGATCTGGTATTCCAGTCCGATGGCCGAACCTTTGGTTTTCTCGTTCAGGGTAACAAAATATTTGACACCACTGTTGGCTCCCGGAGTCAGTTTAAATTCAAACGACAGGTCAAATGCACTGTATTGCCCGGTAGTAACGATATCTCCGCCATTGGTGGATTCCCCGCCATCCGCCGGCAACACGGTAATAATACCGTCTTTTATTTCCCAGCCTTTGGCCGGGAATCCGCTCACATCGGCCCGGGCACTTTTCCAGCCGTTGCTGCTGACACCGTCAAACAGCAACTGATATCCACCGGCTTTCTCCTGTGGCGAAAGGCTGTTGGGAGTCAGGTTAACGGCATACACCTCTTTCGGGAACGGTTTCGGCTTCAGATTTTGGGTCTGGATACGTATATTCTTGAAATATACCTTTTTACCGACCAGCTCCGGATTCCTGATGGAGTGCACCTGCAGGCCGATAAAACCACTGGGGTCAAGCGTGTCCACCACCAATGCGGCAGGGATACCATTCACCCAGGTGCGGGTTTCGTTGCCGATCGCCTCTATCCGGTAGTGGTTATAGGCATCACGTTTGTAGGCTTTCGATGCCCCGGGGTTGAGGGAAAGCGGATACAGCCAAAGCCGGCGGGCTTCGTCATAAATTCCACCGGTCCAGGCCCGGTCACTGGGGTCTATCTCCATCTGACGACCGTATACCCGTCCCTCACCCTGGTTCCCTGCCGGGTCAAAGTGGCTGCGCGTTTGCACGCCGGAATTGGTTTCAGTGCCTTCCAGCTTCACTTCCAGCTCCAGAATAAAATCGCCGTATTCCTTTTCTGTGATCAGAAAACTGTTGTACTTCCCTTCCGTCATCGTTCCCACAATGGCGCCATCAATGACCTCATAAGGGGCATGACCACCTACAGCCTTCCATCCTTTCAGTGACTTTCCGTCAAACAGATCCTTCCAACCGCTTTTCTGTGCTACTGCTGAAAAGGAATAGGCAATTAAAGAGAGTCCTGTTACAGCCAGGACAAGTTTGCTACCTGTACGCATGAGTATATCGTTTAATAGTGAAAAACCTTTCCGTTGACCATTACTTCCTGCAGTTGCTCGTCAAATGTTGCTTTACTTCCGGTACGTGCGGCAGCGGTTGTCATGATGTTGGCAATGGAATGTGTATAACCGGCTTCAACCGGCGCATTCGGGGTCTGGCGGCTTCGCACACATTCCATCCAGTTGAGCATGTGGGCGGTTGTCAGGGAATCTCCCCCCGTATTGGCATCACTGGCTGCTTTCATATCGTCTGTGCTCAGATCATATTCCGGCAGGAGGTTGGGTTTCATCCCCATTGCCTTTGCCTCCCGCTCCCTGAGTCCGCCGTTTGGTGATACTTCATTGGTAATCAGGTTCAGCTCCCCTCCGTTTGAGTAGTATACTTCTCCGGTTCCGCCTACGCTGTTTTGCATGCGGGAGGTGAAGGTAACCTGGAATCCGTCCCCGCTGTTTGCCGGGCCATAGTCAAATACCGCCACCATGGTATCCCAGTTACGGCGGCCGTCTTTCCAGGTATAGATACCTCCGTTAGCGACAACGCTGCGCGGGTGGTCCAATTTGGTAAACCAGTGAACCGTGTCGATTTGGTGCGACATCCATTGTCCGGGCATACCCGATGAATAGGGCCAGAATAGCCGGTATTCCAGGTATTTGCGCGGATCCCAGGCTTCATAAGGCCGGTTCATCAGAAAGCGCTTCCAGTCGGTATCCTGCTCACGGATGCTGGCTACCAGGTCCGGCCGCCGCCAGCGGCCGGGCTGGTTCACGTTCCAGACCAGATCCACCGCAGTGATCGGGCCGAATCGGCCCTCCTGGATATACCGCGCAGCTGCGTGATAATTAGATCCGCTGCGGCGTTGCGAACCGATCTGGATGATCTTATTACTCTCCTTTACCGCTTTCCTGGCCGCTTTGTTGTCTTCCATCGTCTCAGCAAAAGGTTTTTCAACGTAAGCGTCACAACCCGCCTTCACGGCCTCAATGGTATGCAGCGCATGCTGAAAGTCTGCCGTACTGATCATCACGGCATCTATTTTATTGGCCGTCGCGTACAGCTCATCGTTATTCCGGAAAACCGGTATATCATGGCCCAATATCCCTTTCATATAAGCGGCCCCTTCTTCACGGCGCCGGCTCCACAAGTCAGACAGTCCGGCAATCTCGAAATTCAGCTTCTTATAATGACTCAGAAATGCGGGAAAAAGGGATTGCCTGAAACGGTCGGAGTATCCCACGACACCAACCCGTACCCGGTCGTTTGCACCCATGATGCGCCCGTAACTCTTTGCACTCCATCCCATGGTTCCGGCATATGCACCGGCGGCGAGCAAGGCGGATTTACGGATAAAATCTCTTCTGGAATTTTTCATTGGAACAATTTGTTTATTCATTACTTGTTCGTTTTTAAAGGCATTCATGCTGCCTTCGGCGGTTTTATTGGCGTTGAATTGTCAGTATTTACTGCTTCTCTATCCTCTTTTTCAAATGTTTGATAGTCAATGTTAGCAGTTTTCATCCGGATATGAACGGTGTCCGACCCGAAATTTTTACGAAAACGTTGTAGAATTCAAAAATTATAGGTTTATTGAACCATATTCCGAAAAGCGATTTCTATCAGCAGAGTGAGCGAAACATCAGGAACATTCAATGAGCTTGTGTATCAGATGGTAAGGGCGATCCCCGAAGGGCGGGTGACGTCATATGGTGCAATTGCCCGTGCACTGGGCAGACCCGGCAATGCGAGGCGGGTCGGTCATGCTATGCGTAACGCACATGAAGCATACCCTCCGGTGCCGGCCCACCGTGTACTGAACAGCAGCGGCATGCTGACCGCAAAAGCAGCGTTTGGAGGGACTCTGATGCAACAGCTGCTGGAAAACGAAGGAGTCATCGTGGAAAACGATCGGGTAAGAAATTTCAAAAGGGTGTTTTGGGAACCGGTCTGAATGATGAATGATGAGTTATGAATGGTCCTGTGTGTCACCTTCATATTTTTAATCATTCATAACTCATCATTCATAATTTATAACTCATAACTCATCTTCATAACTATAAACAAATGACCAATCAACAAGTACACCGGTGCGGCTGGTGCGGGAACGATCCGCTGTATATGGACTACCACGACCGGGAGTGGGGAAAACAGGTTACGGACGACCGGACCCTGTTTGAGTTTCTGGTGCTGGAGTCCGCACAGGCCGGTCTGAGTTGGATCACTATCCTGCGAAAACGTGCGCATTACAGCCGTCTCTTTGCGGCGTTTGATGCCGAAAAGGTGGCCACTTTCAATGAGGATACCATCGCACACCTACTTACCAATCCGGGAATCATCCGTAATCGGCTGAAAGTAACGTCAACGGTAACCAATGCCCGCGCCTTTTTGGCTGTTCAGCGGGAATACGGGTCTTTTTATAACTATCTGTATTCATTTATGCCGGGAGGGGAACCAATTGTAAACACCTGGAAAAGCTATCGTGATGCACCTGTCCGCACGCCCGAATCAGATGCCATCGCAAAGGACCTGAAAAAGCGCGGGGTGAAATTTTTCGGCACAACCATTTGCTACGCATACATGCAGGCTGTCGGGATGGTGAATGATCACGAAGAAAACTGTGATTTCAGGTTTTGAAATATTTGCCCGAAGGCCGCCAGGTGGATGACAGATTCTTGATCGCTATTAAAGCGGTGAAGCCTGCAGGCGGAGCTTACTCAATACTGACGGTAAGCCCTTCACCTTTTAATATTTTCCGGTAGATATCGATTTCCGTAAAACTTCCTTCCAGCACAATACATTTACCCTCTGTATGTACCGTCCACGCAATTTTTTCTGCCTCTTTCGGGGTATAATCCAGGTATTTCACCAGGCAATGGATCACATGCTCAAAGGTATTGGTGTCGTCATTCCACAAAATAAGACGATTGGTAGACTTTGCCGTAGCCAGGATCTCCTCCAATGTAAAAGTTTCTTCCTGTGTTTCCACAGTCATGATGCAACAGTCTATCATTCTATCTGAATAATTGGTAAACTTGCAACCGCAACCAATTGTTAGTTTATACTGTAAGATAGGCAAAGATAAGAAAGAAACATGTATCAGTCAAAAATAGCAGGAATTGGGTATTATGTTCCGGAAAACAAATATACCAATAACGATCTGACCCGTTTTATGGATACCAGTGATGAATGGATCCGGGAGCGGACCGGCATTGAAGAACGGCGCTTTGCGGACCGGTTAACGGAAACCACCACCACAATGGGTGTGGCGGCTGCAGGGATCGCCTTGCAGCGCGCTGGCATTACGGCGCAGGAGGTAGACTTCATTGTATTTGCGACGCTTAGCCCGGACTACTATTTTCCCGGGTGTGGTGTGCTGCTGCAGCGGGAGATGGGCATGAAAGAGATTGGTGCGCTGGATGTCCGCAATCAGTGTTCGGGCTTTCTGTATGCACTATCGGTTGCGGACCAGTTCGTAAAAACAGGCATGTATAAAAACGTGTTGGTCGTAGGCAGCGAAAAACACTCTTTTGCAATGGATTTCCATACGCGCAGCCGTAACGTGTCCGTTATTTTTGGTGATGGTGCCGGCGCAGTGGTGCTGCAGCCGACGGAAGAAAAGGGAAAAGGTATTCTCAGCACACACCTGCACAGTGACGGGGCTGATGCCGAGCGGCTGGCCATGTACTACCCGGGTGCCCATGCCAATAAATGGTTGCCGGAGAAGCCGTCATTCCCGGACCAGGAACTGGGAGGGCTATTCCTCACAACGGAACAACAGGAGAGTGGTGCCGCACTGCCTTATATGGACGGCCCGGCTGTCTTCAAAAAGGCAGTAGTCAAATTTCCGGAGGTGATCCGTGAGGCCTTGGCGGCGAACGGATTGACAGCGGCCGATATCGACCTGCTGGTACCCCACCAGGCCAACCTGCGTATCAGCCAGTATGTGCAGCAACAACTCGGACTGCGTGATGACCAGGTGTTTAATAATATCCAGAAATATGGAAATACAACGGCTGCTTCCGTCCCCATTGCTCTTTGCGAAGCCTGGGAAACCGGCCGGGTGGAAGATGGTGGTCTGGTTTGTCTGGCCGCCTTTGGCTCCGGATTTACCTGGGCCAGTGCGCTGATCAGATGGTAATTCTGTATGGTGAGTTACCTCTGGTGATCCCACCATTCAGATGGAATATCTTCCAGGCCGTTGAACTGTCCGGCTCCCTGCAGCCACTCGCCGCCATCGATGGTGATGACCTCGCCATTGATATATCCCGCGTAATCCGATAGCAAAAATGCCGCCAGGTTGGCCAGCTCCTGATGCTCGCCCACCCGCTTCAATGGAACCCGTTTCTTAAAGTCAAATTTTTCAGCCAGATCGCCGGGCAGTAGCCTTTCCCATGCACCTTTCGTAGGAAACGGGCCGGGGGCAATAGCATTATTGCGGATACCGTACTTTCCCCACTCCACCGCCAATGACCGGGTGAGTGCCAGCACACCACCTTTGGCAGCAGCCGAAGGGGTAACGTATCCCGATCCGGTAAAGGCGTAGGTGGTAATGATATTCAGGATACCAGCGGCCTGTTTTTTTTCTATCCAGTGTTTGCCGAAAACGAGGGTACAGTTGACGGTACCTTTAAGTACAATGTCGATGACCGCTGAAAATGCATTTGCAGACAGCCGTTCGGTGGGCGAAATAAAGTTACCCGCTGCATTATTCAGCAGGGCATCCACTTTGCCGAAGCGCTTCAGGCTTTCTGTTAACAAGTGCTCAACCTGGTTCGTATCCCTGACATCGCAGGCTACCGGCAGCACCTGTCCGCCTGTTTCTGCTTCCATCTCCGCCGCGGCCTTTTCCAGTACCTCCTGTTTGCGGCTGGCAATGACCAGGTTGGCACCCAGTTTCAGAAAATAAGTGCCCATGGAACGGCCCAGGCCTGTGCCGCCTCCTGTCACAACAATAGTCTTTCCTTTTAATGCGTCATCGCGCAAAGCTCCTTGTATAGCCATTAGTCAATAGTCGTTTGTCCTTGCTCCTTTGTCCTTACTCCTAATTCTTTTTCAGGTTATGGATGATGGTATGCAATATCGATCGGGTGGAAGGTGCCCACCATTGCTTCAGGACCGCTGCTATAACTTCCTCCTGCCGGCTATGGAAATGGCGCAGCAGTCCGTCGCGCAAATACCGCTTCGTTTGCCGCCATGCATGCTGCTCCAGCTGCATATAGGTTGCCAATTGTTTCTCGGAAGCCCGGCGTATCAGTTTCATATCCACTACTTCATCAACCAATCCGTGCCCCAGTGCATCCTGTGGCGAAAGCAGCCGGCCTGACAGCAGAAACTGGTAGGCAACGCGGTGGCCGGTCCAGAAACTGCAGAGCCGGAAGATACTTTCCGGTACAACAATCCCGACCGCCAGTTCATTCAATCCGATAATGTACTCTCCTGCCGCCATGACCCGGTAATCGCAGCAAAGAGCCAGCACACATCCGCCCGCCGGACTGTGTCCGGTAATGGCCGCTACCGCCGGCTTATCGAAGGCAGTGAAAGTAGCAATCAGGTGCAGGAATGCTTGCCAGAACTCCGCTATCTGCTGTTCATTATAGTCATACAGTTCAATAAGGTCCAAGCCTGAGCTGAAAAAACCCTCGTTACCATGCAGGATGATGCCCTGTATGTGGTCGTCCTGTTGCAGCGTATCAAGCGTGTCCTGCAGTTCCTGCAGCATCGCCCGGTTAAGGGCGTTGGACCGGCCGCGGTTCAATCCGACGTGCGCGGCATGCTCAACGGGCTTCAGTTGTATATATTCCATTGTTTACTGTTTGTGGTTTGCTTTTTGTATAGGGGGCTTGGTTGCTCTCGGGTTTTGTCACACCTGTTTATTTACTGCAACAACAGAAAATTAAATACTATAACAAAAGTAACATAGTTTTGTTATTTCTTAGGTAATAGTTTATCTAAATCTGGATGAGGTAGCAAGTCGCCAAATTTTTCTACAAAACCGTTTAAGTCACGGGCCATCACACTTATGTAATCATCCAGGCCTTTTCTATTGAAAACTATATCCACAATCAGGTCATGGTCAACGGTTTTTCTGGTGCTGTCTACCCAACGGTATGTCAGCGGAGGAGAAATATGGATAAATTACCGGGCTAATCAGAATTTTTTTATCTTAGCGGATGACCCAATTGTATACCCGACCCTCCGCCCGTACGATCAGAGCCATTATCAGTGGCTCGGTGGCCAATCTGGTCACCTGGTATGACTGGTATATTTATTCGGCGTTCGCCATTTATTTCTCGGCTTCATTTTTCCCCAGCGGCAGTCAGACGGTTCAGCTGTTGCAGACCGCGGGGATTTTTGCCCTTGGCTTTCTGATGCGACCAGTGGGAGGATGGATCCTTGGTGCGTTTGCCGATCGATATGGACGACGGAAATCCATGTTTGTAGCGGTGTGGCTCATGTCTTTCGGGTCGTTACTCATTGCAGCCACGCCCTCGTATGAGACCATTGGTATCTATGCACCTGTTCTGCTGTTGCTCGCGCGCCTGGTGCAGGGCATCAGTATCGGAGGGGAAACGGGGGTATCTACCGCTTATTTAAGCGAGATGCCGCCACCTCACCGACGGGGATTTTACTCCAGCTTTCAATATGCCACGCTCGTTGGCGGACAGATCCTGGCACTGGGTACCCTGATCCTGTTGCAGCAGTTCGTCCTGAATGACCAGCAATTGCATGCCTGGGGATGGCGTATTCCGTTTGTCATCGGTGCCTTGCTTACGCTTATTACATTTTACCTGCATAATCATCTCCATGAGACCCGGGCATACCAAACGGCGAAAGAAAAAGGTTCCTCGGAGACCGGTGTATGGAAAAAGCTGATCCGGCATCCGAGAGCTATATTCATCGTGATCGGACTAACGTTGGGTGGTACCTTGGCCTTTTATACGTATATTACCTATATGCAGAAGTACCTTACCAATACCATCGGTATGTCAAAGGCGGATGCCACGATGGTTACGTTTGCCGGTCTGCTGGTGTTCGCTTTCGTACAGCCGCTGTTTGGGGGACTATCAGATCGTGTCGGTCGGCGTCCGCTGTTAATCGCCTTTGGCGTACTCGGTGTATGTTGTACCGTGCCGCTCATATCTGCTATTAGCCGGTCATCGTCCAACTGGGAAGTTTTTGGGTTGTTTACCATCGGCCTGCTGATACTCAGTGCCTATACCAGCATCAGTGCCGCAGTGAAAGCCGAGATATTTCCGGCTGAGGTGCGTGCCATCGGCGTGGGACTGCCGCATGCGGTGACGGTTGCGTTGTTTGGCGGGTCGGTTGAGTATGTGGCTTTATGGCTGAAAGAAGCCGGTTACGAAGAATGGTTTTACTGGTACATCACCGCCGGCATTTTCATATCGTTGGTGATGTTTATTTTTATGAAAGATACCCGCACCCATAACAAAATGGATGGGGAGCCGCATGGGTAAGATCAGGAGCGGGGAAGGTGGTCGAATTGATCAATCAGCGTGGCATAACCGTTACGGAGGATGCCGATATCGGAGTCAATAGCCAGGCATTGGTATCCCATTTTTCTCATAGGATCAATCAAGGTATGATGACTAAAAAGACATTTAAAGACTTCCTGATCGATGTGTCACCTGGTCCATCTTGCCTGTCCGGCGCGTAACCGCGTGCTGTTTGCTGGGCTGTGGTATGGATAGTTACCAGCATCAATGCGGTTAACAGCTCTTTACTTCATTAACGGTGCTGCCTGATTTCTGTTTTACGAAATTCCGACCACTGTTTTACGCTTACTGACCTGGAAACGTTTGGGAACGACTTGCAGGATTTCCTTCTCAAAAGCCGCTAATGCGCGCCGTTTCAGGAAGTCAGGCTGTGTGACCAGGCTGATCTCCCGCACGGGTTCCGGCGACCGGAAGTAGCGGACATGGTCCAGCTCCTGTGCCGTGAACCCGGCAATGCTGAGTTCCGGCAGGATCGTAACACCGGAATTGGCGTCGACCATCCGTTTCAGTGTTTCTACGCTCCCGGTGTTATATTCAAAAGCCTCCTTCGGCTGGAGCGAACGTTTCTGCTGACAGATATTGAGAACCTGATTACGCATGCAGTGACCTTCATTGAGCAACCACAGTCTCTCATCCAGGATGTCGGCCGCTGTGACTGCCTTCTTCTTGCTGAGCGAAGAATTGCCGGAAATATAGGCTACAAAGGTTTCGTAAAAGAGCGGATGTTCTTTGATGGCCGGATCGTTGACGGGAGTGGACAGGATGCCACAGTCAAGTATCCCCGCTTTGACGTCACGCAGGATTTTATCCGTGGTGTATTCCCAGATATGCAGCCGAAGTTTCGGGTATTTCTTCATGAAGCTGCCGAGTACGCCGGGTAGCAGATAAGGTGCTACCGTCGGGATTATCCCGAGACGCAACTCTCCATCCAGCTCATCTTTGGTGTCATGGATAAGTTCCCGGATCTTTTGGCTTTCGCGGATCACGGCACGGGCCTGCCGGATAATCTCTTCACCGATCTCCGTTGGCACAACAGGTTGTTTACTGCGGTCAAAAATGCGGACACCCAGGTTTTCCTCCAGTTTTTGTATCTGCATACTGAGGGTGGGCTGGGTAACGAATGACTTTTCGGCCGCTGCTACGAAACTTCGGTACGTATCGACGGCTATAATATATTCTAATTGAGTAAGCGTCATGGTATCAGTTTTATTGATGCAAAGATAATGATTAATCGTCGGACGTACGGTTGCTCCGGCAGCAGGCAGGCACCTGCTCCATCTGTTAAATGTGAAATTTTGTTAAAATAACGGGATCCTCGTCAGGATAAATAGTCCTTATAGGAATTTTTATCCCAATTACGTTACCTTTGTCCTGATTAGGCTTGATGATGAAGAAGCAGAAAATAGGATTCCTGTTGTTAGTACTGGCACTGGTCGTCGTTGCGTGTGAGCGTGAAGATGACGAACCGATCTATCCGCCGACTCCGATCTCCCGGCTTTATGTGTCATTTTATGACGTCAGCAGTTCAGGTGGTGGAGCCGCCCAGTTGCCGCCGGTTCTGGTGTTTCCGAAAGTGGATGGCGAAACATTGGGCGAACCCCAGGAAAATCCTTTCCAGCTGGCCATCAGGGGCAGTGGTATCTTTTTTGACCCCAATATGGGGAGGGTGTTCCAGGGAAACCGCGACCGGGGAGAAAGCGGTGCGGGTTTCATGGGTGTAAAACCCTATACAGTAAGTAATACCGGTGTTTTGGGGGCTGTGAATGAATTCAAGGATTCGTTATTGAATGACCCAAGAGACCTGCTTTATGATCATACCTTCCGGAACCTGTATGTCAGCAGCGACCGGGAAACCAATGCCGGTACGATCCATGTATATTACGAACCCCATAAACTTACAGGTCGTATTGCTGAAGAGCGCCCGAAGCGGCTACTGCTGGAAGCCCGGCCGTGGGGATTAGCCCACACCCTGAACGGAGATGCATTGATCGTTGCAATGCGGGGTGACAGCAAACAGGTATGGCTGATTGATAATATTGCGCAGCGTGCAAGTGGACAAGTTATTACACCAACAAGGCAGTTAACCATTAACGGTGCATCCGATCTGTGCGGCGTAGCTTATTCCGAGCGGCTGGATCTGCTGGCAGTAACGGATTATGGCAGCAGCCGGGTGTACCTTTTTGAAAATGCCCGCAGCGCATTCGCCGCAGGAACGGCCAGTCCTACCCGTACGCTTGAGATTGCCTCCGGAGGCACAACAGGAGGAGCGATTGATGTGGCGATTGATGACCGGGATGGTAGACACTTCCTGTTTGTATTGCATGAAGGAAGAAAGGCTGTATTGCGGTATCCGCTGGATGCGTCAGGAACTGCCGGACCCGAAGCCAGCTATGAATTTACGGGACGAAACCCGGTTGCCATTTATCTGGATGCCCGCCAGGGAACGAATGATGCAGAATAACAAAATTTTCCCTCTTATTATTCTTCCAGTATAGCCAGTAGTTTGCCGGCTTCATCTGCCTTATGGGCGGCTCCCTGTTGCTCGTAAGCAGAAACAAGGTTTCGGAGCACACGGCTGATAATATCGATATGCGTACAGGGAAGCAGAAACCGGGGCTGCGGCTTCAGGTTCAGCTGGCGCAGGAAAGCGATAATGTCGTGCTTGCCAAGAATCTGCCCCCGGTTAAAGGCGTTAATGTAAAAGAGGATACCTTCTTCCTCTTCCGTCCCACCCTCTTCCGTATAAGCAAGAACAAAATGGCGTGGCAGGTTGATGCCGTATACCGGAATATCGAGCTTTTGTGCAACAATACTATAAATGCAGGCCAGCATAATAGGGTTTCCCCTCCGGCTTTCCAGCACCTGTCCGATATACGAGTTCTGCGGATCGTGGAAATTACTGGTATTCCCCGAAAAACCGTGTGTATTATAAAAGATGGTATTGAGCAACCGGATTTTTTCCACGGCGCTCATATTATAGATGAGTTCCATCCAGGCATCCCGTTTAATAGCCTCTACCTGGTTGATGATCCGTTGTTCGTCCACATCGGGGTACTGGTATTTGTTGACCAGGATGAGTCCGTGCAGTAAGTCAAAGGAGCCACTCATTTTCCATAACCTCAATTCCTGCTGTACCTGTCCGAACTGTATCTGGTGAATCAGGTTCTCGATACGTTCCTGCACAAGAGCATCGAAAGAGTGTTCCCAGGCCAGTTCCAGCGGGGAGATGATATCACTTCCCAGAGAAAGTAGTTTTTCTTCAACAACCGAGAAAATAGCATCGTCCGGATCGTCCAGCAACCGGATCAGAGACTGTAGTTCTTTTTCATCCAGCATCATACAAAGATATTGGAAAAAAAATAAAAAACGTAGCCCGGGGACTGGCACGTCTTTCCGGTACTTCCCGGAAACGATTTGTTGTGATAGCAATCTGTTTTATAAAAATGAGTCCATATCCTATCCATCATAATTACATAATAATTCCATTAAAATTATTATATTTGTGGTATAATAATGGATTCAATAAGGATATATATTGGTTTAAAGATAAATATATTTACCTTGTGAATAAGGTGGCCCATTTATAGATATAATATGGCATTACGGGATAAAAATGATAAAATCAGGGGCAAGATCGGTCATATCGTTTACCGGACGTATAAGGGTAAACAGATTATGCAGAGTGTCCCTGCCCGCGTCAGGCAAACGCTGGCTACCAAATTAAGTGCATTGGAGTTCGGGTTAGCTGCCAGGCAGGCCAAAATGATACGCGAGGTTTTCCATAACGTATACGAAATGTACGATGGGAGTATGGTGCGACGGCTGACCGTGGCGGTAGCGGCCAGTCTCCGTGCCAGTGAAGCCGAAGCCGGACATCGGGACCTCCATAATGCGGATGCCGACCTCAGTCAGTTAAAGGGCTTTAATTTTAACGTAAACGCGCTGTTTGAGAGGCTGGTGGCAGCTGTTCCACGGCTTGATGTTGCGCCGGAAGGTTCCATCCGGTTCCGGCTGGGTCCGTTTATTCCCGCTGATGATATCGTGTATCCTGTGGAACTTTTCCGGCCAAATGGCAGTTTTAACCTGTTTGTAGCGGCATTTGATTTCCGGAACGGGCACGTTCGTATCATTGACTGTAAGGGATTCGATTTTGCTAAATCAGCGCATACCCCGGCAGAGATTGACTGGCTTTGTGACAAGCCCCTGCCGGAAGGCAACATCCTATTCGTTGTACTGACCTTGCGTTACTTTTCGCTGAACTGGCTGGAACAGCGTGTACAGACCACAAATCAGGAGTTCTATCCTTCCATCATCCTGGATGCTTTCCACGTAACGGATCAGATGCGGGAAACAGATCTCTCCGGAGCGGAGGTAATTCCCCTCAGTGAAGACACCCGGTCAGCCCTGCAAAAAATCGTCCGTCTGAAAGCAAAAACAAAAAAATGAGTCGGGATAAATGAAGCGGCTGCGCTACGTATATTTCCTTTTCCGGCACTATGTAACCGCTAATACACGGCACGGAACTCATTCTCCCTTTGTATACCGGTTGCTTGATGAAGTAGTTTACCGGTACGATGAACCGTCGGAGAGAGGGATTGAGCAGGTATGGAAGGAATCGGGGTGGAGACCCCGACGGACTGATAAGCTTATCGCCCGGCTGGCACGGTATCAGAAAACTTTCGCTATGGTTCAGCTGGCTGAACCGCATACCGGCCGCGATACCTATTGGCAGGCCGTGTTGCCGGATGTAAGGCTGCTTACAGCGGCTGACGACCTTGCGACGATCAGACACATCGGCTTTTTATACATAGAAAGGGCTGCCAAAGCAGGTGTAATCGGCTATCCGGACTTTTCAGACCTGTTACGATGTATGGAGCACAGCAGTGTGATCCTTTATCGGGAACCCTACCTCGACGCCGATTCCAACGATCGCTGGAACCGGATTAAGCAGCTTCCAGAGGTAACCGTTACCATTGACCTGTTTCATCTGGGACTGGCCTTTATGAAGAAGGACCAGCGGCCGCAGCATTTCAGCATCCGTTTCTGAGGAACCGTCTTTTTTATCCCGCTTTTACATATTTTCTCTGGTTTATGTTCACCTTTGGCTTCCCGGATTGATATGAGATTAAGATGTATGATAACCATTTTAAATCATAAGTAACATGAAACACAAAATCTGTACACTTTTACTGTGCCTGTCGGTGGGTATCACAGTGGCACAGGCGCAATCAACCTTCGGGGTAAAAGGCGGCATTAATATGGCCAGCACCACCTACAAAGAAACAGGTCCTTTTGCAACGGACAATGCCAAGACCCGTTTGGCTTTCTATCTGGGGGTATATGCGAACCGACCTATGAATGATAAGCTCTCCATACAGCCTGAGCTGTTATTTTCGTCGCAGGGGTTTCGGCGGCCTGATCAGGGTAGCCGTACAAACTGGCGTAATGTAACGAATTACCTGAGTATCCCGGTTATGGTACAATACAAAATTAATGACCGTTTTTACGCAGAGGCGGGCCCGCAGATCGGTATCCTGCTGTCGTCAACAGCCAAATGGAAAGAAGCATTTGATCCGGGTATTGGGGGAGGCGATATATCTGTTATCAAACTGGCTGTTGCAGGAGGAGAATCCGGCCCACGGAATACATCAGAGTGGACCGCCGGTGCGATCAGCCAACCCGGAGGTTCCCAATCGGCCGATACCAAAAGTAACTATAAAACCCTTGATCTGGGATTAGGTATTGGTGCCGGTTATGAAATTACGCCACAGGTTACCGCGACCATACGCTACACACAGGGATTGGTCAATACGTTTAAAAATTCAACCGTGAGCAATAAAAACACGTTATTTTCCCTCGGTATTGCTTACAAGCTCTCCAAGAACTGATTCGTAATTTATATAAGCTGAAAATCCATGAAAAGAATACGTTCCGTCATGTTACCGTGTGCTGCTGAATGATGACGAAGAAAGGCCGGATCCGCTTTTTACAGATTTTTTCTATTTCATGTTCACCTTCAGTTCCTCTGGTTGATATAGAAAGGATATATGATAACCATTTTAAATCATAAGGTAACATGAAACACAAAATCTGTACACTTTTACTGTGCCTGTTGGCTGCTACTGCCGTGGTACAGGCACAAACAACTTTCGGGGCAAAAGGCGGCGTTAATATTGCCAGCACCACCTACAAAGAAACAGGTCCTTTTGCAACAGACAACGCCAAGGCCCGTTTGGCTTTCTACCTGGGCGTATATGCCAACCGCCCGGTGAACGAGAAACTATCCATACAGCCTGAGCTGTTATTTTCGTCGCAGGGGCTTCGGCGGCCTGACCAAAGCGGCCGTACAAACTGGCGTAATGTGACGAATTACCTGAGTATCCCGATTATGGCACAATACAAGATTAATGACCGTTTTTATGCAGAGGCGGGGCCCCAGATCGGTATCCTGTTGTCGTCGACGGCCAAATGGAAAGAAGCATCTGATCCGGGTATCGGAGGGGTCAATGCTGCTGCTATTAAACTGGCTGTTGCAGGGGGGGAATCCGGTTCACGGAATACATCAGAGTGGACAGCCGCTGTCTATAACGAACCGGGCGGCACCCAGTCGACCGATACCAAAAGCTCCTATAAAACCCTTGATCTGGGATTAGGTATTGGTGCCGGATATGAAATTGCGCCGTGGATTACCGCGACCGCGCGCTACACGCAGGGACTGGTCAATACATTTAAAAACTCAACCATGAGCAATAAAAACACATTGATTTCTCTCGGTATTGCTTACAAGTTCTCAAAAGACTAATTCGTACTTATTTAATATTAAAATCCATGAAAAGAATACTGTTTATCATGTTACTGTGTGCGTTTGCAGGTACTGCTGCTGCACAGGTTGATTTCTCTGTCGGTGTCAAAGCCGGTTTGAATTATGCCAGGATGCTTGACGAGTACCACGGGAACGGGCAATTTAAGCCGGCCTTCCATGCAGGACTGTTCGGCAATATCAGGTTTACGGACAAAGTGGCATTTCAGCCGGAGTTGTTGTATTCGGGCCAGGGCGCTAAGCGTGAACAGGACGCGGATGAGTATGAGGACAACCTCAGAATCGTGACGAGTTATCTGCAGGTTCCCCTGATGCTGCAGTATGCGCTGACCGAAAAATTTACGATAGAGGCGGGACCGCAGATCGGGGTACTGTTGAACGCAACATACAAATGGAGGGAATATTGGGAGGATGAAGATGAATGGGAGCCGGATTCGAATGACATCAAAGAGTGGTACAAAAAAACGGATATCGGTATTGCGGCCGGTATCGGGTTCAAGGTCAGTCAACGTGTCGGATTGTATGTCAGGTATACACAGGGACTTACCAATATATCAGATGCCGGGGAAAAAGAAATTAACCAGGTAATTGCTGCCGGTCTGTCTTTGTCATTCTAAATACGATTCGCTGGATGAAAACAATGCTATGTACCCTGCTTGTATGTGCGGTTGTGGGTACGGCTTCCGCTCAGCGTAATGTTACGATCGGAGCCAAGGCCGGGCTGAATGTTGTCAGGATGCAGAATAATCACAGTAACGATGAACGGTTCCGGCCAACCTTCCACCTGGGGCTGTTCGGTCATGTGAAATTGGGCGAAAACCTGGCACTCCAGCCCGAATTGTTGTATTCCGCTCAGGGTACCCGGCTTATTAATAACCTGCATTGCTCTATGGAGGACAACAGAAGCGTACGGAGCAGTTATCTGCAGGTTCCGCTGATGCTGCAGTATGCATTCATGAAAAAAATCATCGTGGAGGCAGGGCCGCAAATCGGAATTTTACTCAGCGCATACCGTAAATCGGACGGGTATTGGGAAGAAGGTGGCGGGGATGGGGAATACATCTATTACCCTGAGCCGGGCTCGGATGATATTAAGGATTTTTTTACGACAACGGATGTGGGTATTGGTGTCGGTGTTGGCTACAGGATCAGTAAACGCATCGGGCTGAACAGCCGCTTCACACAAGGGCTGAACAATCTCTTAAAAAGCACCTATCGGTCTACCGGGGAAAAAGAAAAAAGCCAGGTTATTGCCGTCGGTCTGTCCTTTTCCTTTTAGGTTAAAACAGGTCAAAACCGGGTACCAAGCCGTTTCGTATTATTGCCTTAAAGGTCATTTTAATAAGAAAACCATTGAAACTTTTAACACACAACAGAAAATGAAAAAACTCATATTTACAACGTTGCTCTGTGCGGTTGCAGGAGCGGCTTCATCGCAGGTAGCCCTGACCTTCGGAGTCAAAGCAGGTGCGAACTTCGCGAAGCTTTCCAGCAATGAGGACGCTGATGCCAGGTTCCGGCCTGGCTTGCATGCCGGCTTTTTTGCCAATGTGGCCTTCACCGATAAGTTATCGTTTCAACCGGAATTATTTTATTCAGCCCAGGGAACCAAACTGGCAAACAACCTGGATAATTCCGATGAAGAGAACAGAAGAATGCTGGTGAATTATGTGCAGGTTCCCTTGTTGCTGCAATATGCGCTGACAGAAAAACTCAGTGTGCAGGCAGGCCCCCAGATAGGTATTCTGTTAAGCGCGAAGCGTAAATGGGACGGGTATTGGGAGGAAGATGGCTGGGACGAGGAATATACATATATAGAGGAGCCGGATTCAGATGACATTAAAGAATATTTTAAGACCCTGGATATTGGCCTGGGAATCGGACTTGGTTATAAGATCAGTGAGCGTTTCGGGATCTATACACGTTATATACACGGCCTTACCAATATGGTGAAGGAGCAATATTTATCTCCGGGAGAAAAGGAAGGGAACCGGGTGATTGCGGTCGGACTCTCTTATTCTTTTTAACAGGCTTATTCAGTCCCATAGTTTAGAGGCTTTTCTGCTTTAGTGCAGGGAAGCTTTTTTGTGGGGTGATGTTCACCTTTTGCCAACTATGTTGATACTATACTAGTGTAGGTTACGTAAACAGACACGTTTCATGGTGGCTCCTCCCTTAACGCAGGAGGGGCCATTTTTTCCCGTATAATGTGGGCATTACAGCAGGAAAGACAAAAAAGTAAATTGCAGTATATGAAGTAATTTAAAATTAGCTATCTTTCGGGGCAATTAAATTCCTGATAGCAGTTGGAAACTCTGGAAGAAATGCTGTCCGCCAAGCCGGATGAGGTGCTGAAAAGCGTTTATGTAGCCAATTACGCGTGGCTGGAGCAGTATATCTGTACGAACTCCGGTAACGCAGAAGATGCGCAGGATATTTTCCAGGAAAGTATCAGTGCAGCATGGTTAAATCTGAAAGAAGGCCGCTTTTCGGGTAATGGCCAGCAGTTTAACGCCTACGTACGGCAAATATGCAAATTTAAGTGGCTGAACGAACTAAAATCCGCAACGCGTAACAGAATAATGTATGCGGAAGATATGGCAGCATATGACACGGTGGATGACGGGGCCGGACAACTGGAAGAACAGCTGGAACAGTTGCAGCGATTGCACAGGAATTTCCGTCTATTGGGTGAAAAGTGCCAGGAAGTGTTAAGCCGGTTCTACTATGAGCGGCAGTCACTGGCCGATATTGCAGCGGCTATGCATCAAACCGAAGAAAGCATGAAGACTACCAAATACCGCTGTATGGTACAACTACGTAAGCTGTATTTGGAGCAAACAGAGGATCATGAAGGGTAAGTACAGAAAACAGATTTCCAAAGAAGAGTTTGAACGGATTGAAGCCTACCTGTTGAATACGATGCAAATGCAGCAGCGGTTGCAGTTTGAAGAAGAGATGAGCCGGGATGCGCTGTTGCGCAGGGAAGTTGAACTGCAACGGAAACTGATAGCTGCCGTGGAAACAGGAGTGCTTCCGATGCCGCAAAAGCAGCCTTCCTCCGCCGCACAGCCGGCGGCTCGCTCCGGCCGGTCCCGCTTTGTCTGGTATGCCGCCGCCGCGGTCGTAGCGGTATTCGTTGCCTCACTGTGGCTTTTCCGGGGACAGCAGCCTGCGTCACAGCAGCTGTTTGCGACCTATTTTCAACCGGACCCGGGATTGCCGGTACACATGAGCAGCACATCAGCATACACGTTTTACGATGGCATGGTCAGCTATAAGGAGGGAGATTATATGCGGGCTGTTTTACAATGGGAACAGGTTGCTTCAGAGCAGGGCTATTCGGATACCTTACATTATTATATCGGGGTAGCCATGCTGAACAACAATGAACCGAAGGTTGCGCAGCGTCACCTGACGGCTGTTGCCGAAACCGAAGGTGCCTTCCGCCGGAAAGCGATCTGGTATCTGGCACTGTGTTACCTGCGTACGGGTGATGATACCAACGTGGCGGAATGGCTGAGACAGATACCGGATGACGAACGTGCAGCGGATTTGCTCAAACATATGCCGCATCCAGAATGACCCGTGCACTGATCCTTTTCATTTGTCTGTTATATAATGGATTTGCTGATGCCCAAGAGAGCGCTTATCAGGCATCATTGCGGACCTACCGTGAATTGAAGACGGATAGTGCATTGTGGTATATCGTACAGGCAGCAGGACAGTTCAGGGACAAGGGTCAGCACGACAGCCTGGTGTATGCCTACGTACACAAAGCAGATATTCTGTGGGCTGCGAAGGGGATACCGGCAGGATTGGCCACCATTGATACGGCCACGGCACTCGCCGCCGGATTGCCGTTCCATGATATGGCGCGTGTAGCTGCCCTCAATAAGAAGGGACAGATTCACGTACATAACACGGAAGCGGAGAAAGGTAAAAAGTATTTATTACAGGCACTGGAACATGTAGGTAGAGGAGCACCACCGAATGGGATTCTGGCCGCCCTGTACACGAATCTCTCCTGGTTGTACCTGGATCGGCAGGATTTTAAACCGGCGCTCCGCTATGCCGGTGAGGCCCGCCGGATCAACGAAGAACTTTATGGAAAGGATGCCCGGCAACTATTGGGTGCTTATCAGTCATTGTGCCTGATCGCACACGATGCCGGGTGGTTTGAACAATCTGAGGCCTATGGGCTGGAACTTTACCGGTTGGCTAAACTGCATCTTCCTCCTCACCATCCGAATCTCGGACTGGTACACAATGACCTGGGTACACTATACGAAAGCCTGCACCGTTTTGATGAAGCGCTTTTCCATCGCCAACAGATGCTGAACATTATCCAGCAGGACTACCTGAAACATAAGAACCCACAGCTGTTGGCTATTGCCTACAACAATATGGGTAACCTGTACGGTAGTATGGGCGAACATTATCTTTCCCATGAGTATTTTGAAAAAGCCCGGCAATTGCATGAGATCAACTATGGGGATGATAGTCCGGGAATTGTGAGGCCGTTAACACACCTTGCCAATGCAAAACGGTATATCGGGCAATTGGAGGAAGCCGGGCAGTTGTACCTCCGTGCCTATGAGTTGCAGCAAAAACATGCGCCGGACGACCGGCTGAACCTGGCCTATGTGGAAACACAGTACGGGGACCTTTTTTATGACCGGAAGAACTACCCCGAAGCCGCACGATTATACCATCATGCCCTTGTGAATCAGCAAAAGGCGGGCTTATCCAATACGGGTATTGCCGTGACAACGAAGACCACGTTAGGAGAGACCTATGCACGCATGAGCCGGACCCGCGAAGCATTGGAGCTGCTCGGGCAGGGATTGGCCGCTCATCGGAGGGATTACAAAGCCGGGCATATTATTATTGCCGGGCAGCTGAACAAGATCAGTGAGGCGTATTTACTGGCCGGAAATGCGGAGCAGGCCCTGCGCTATTCTGACAGTACGTTTGCGGAGCTGCTGATGACCACTCAGCTGCCTGAAGGTAACTGGTTGTTACGGTTGCCCTATCAGCACCATATGTTGCGTTACCTGAGGCAACGGGTTGCTATTCTGAGCGAGCTTTTCACACTATCCGGAGATAACCGCTACCTGCACCAGCTTTTACGGCTGACCGAACAATATTCGCAATACCTGGTGAAGGGCTTGCCTGCTCTGCGAACACAATCCTCCCTGATACAGCTGGCAGCTGACCATAAGTCCATTTACAATGCAGCTATTGAGGCTTGCTGGCGACTTTATGAAGCGGGGTTGAAAGGTGATTATCTGGAAAAAGCTTTTGAATATACGGAGCGAAGTAAGGCCATGCTGCTGCGGTTGGCTGCCAATAATATCGTAGTGGATGCGGGTCGTATTTCCGGCAGTAATGAGGAAGACAGGGATCGTTATTGGCGGCAGCATATCAGCGGGCTCAATGCCCGCTATCTGAATACAGACCGACAAAATGATTCACTGCTTGTGCAGCTCTCGGCTGCTATGGAAGCGTATAAAGCATATCAGGACAGTTTGTTACGTGCCGGTAACCCGGAATGGGAAGCACGTTACCGCCTGCAGCCCTTTACGCTGCAGGAAACCCGGGAACAATTGCTCGGTAAAGGGCAAACGCTGCTTCAGTACGCGGTTACAGACCAGGCGGTATTTGTATTCGTATTAACAGAAAAAGTCTTTAAAGCATACCGTTTACCCCGGCAGTTATTGGAAGATATACAACCTCTGCAGCAGCTCTATAGCCTTTCTGCCGATCAGTTTATGATCCATGCGCGGCGGCTGTACCAGAACCTGATAGCGCCTGTAGCGGACGACTTGTTGTCAGACAAGTTATTCATTATCCCCGACGCAGAGCTGTATTACCTGAATTTTGAGTTATTGGTCGCGTCGGATGCAGGGAAAAGCTTCCGCGATATGGACTATCTGTTGCGTCGCTATAATGTGTCCTACCTGTTGTCGGCGGCCAGCGCTATCCAGTTCCGTGCCGCGCAGAGCAATCATCGTGATAAGGCCCTGTTATTGGCTCCGGTATTTACCGATGCAATGAAAGCATCGTATCACTCCGGGATACGCGATACCTTACAGGCCGACGCGGACTATTCCATGCTATTGCGTCAACCGTTTGCATTGCATGCGGCACAGGAGATCGGGAAATTCCTGCGCAGCGACCTCCTGGCAGAGGAACAGGCCCAGGAAAGCCGGTTCAAATCGTCCGCCGGTAACTACCGTGTCCTGCATCTCGGAACCCATGCGGAGATCAACAACCATGCGCCATTGCAATCGCGTTTTTTCCTGGCTAAGCCCGCAGCCGCAGATACAGCCGATCTGGAAGACGGCTATCTGCACGCTTATGAGATTTATGCCATGCAGCTTCGTGCTGAACTGGCCGTGTTAACAGCCTGTGAAACAGGAGGGGGAAGCTGGAACCAGGGTGAAGGGGTGATTTCTCTGGCTCACAGTTTTATGTATGCGGGATGTCCTTCTGTTGTTATGAGTCTGTGGAAGATTGATGAGAAGACCAGTTCGGCGATGATCGCCCGTTTCTATCGGTTTCTGGCGGATGGGTTTTCAAAAAGTGAGTCATTGAGGAAGGCGAAGCTGGAATATCTTGGTACGGCAGATGGTGAACTGACCCACCCGTATTACTGGGCCGGTATGGCACTCATCGGTAGTGATGATCCGGTATATGTTTCGACTCCCCGCTGGCGCTGGTATACCGTAGCGGCGTTGCTGTTGTCAGCGCTGGTTATAGGGTGGTTCCGGAGGTCAGAACGCTTCAGACAACGAAAGGTATAATCCGGTTTGCCTCGCTTCGCCGGGTCTCTTTTCGGCGATCGCATAGTCGATACGGACACTGCTGCTATGTTCCAGATCGAAAAAATAGCGAATACCGGTTCCGCCTGCCGGTTTCAGCGACGAAAAATCAAAATTAGTACGGTACACGTTGCCAGCCGCCGCAAAGACGGCGAAACCAATGCGGGGATGGACACGCCAACGGACTTCTGCCTGTGCCGCCAGTAAGCTGTTATCGCGATAACGGCCCTGGTAATACCCCCGCATCATGGTGTCACTTCCCAATTGCGATGTGAGATAAAAAGGGATCTCCTGATCAAAGTACGTCTCATATTTACCGTGTAATCCCAGTGTTATGGCTGGCGCCAGCGGGAAGAAACTGCGCAGGTCCAGATCCATCCGATGTCCTGTGAAGTGTTCACCACCCCAGAAGGCGGGGGCATACAGATAGCGCAGTCGTGCATAAAACCCTTTGGTGGAATAGGTATTGTTATTACGGGTATCGTATAACTGTGTGATGCCTGCGGAGAAAAACCTGCCTCCGGGGGCACCACGAAGCGGCATCTGCCCGTAAATGCCGCCTTCCACCGCATCGGTGTACTGGTATTGCTCAAACAGGGCTGCAAAGCCGGCATAATAGTTTTTGGCAATGAGGTGTTCACCTTCCGCTACAAACCGGATCAGACGCTGTGTCAGCAGGTCCTTATCCTGCTCGTAGGTGTCATCTCCCAATCCGTAAAAGTGAAAAGGGAAATCGCGGAACCTCAGTTGGGAAATAACATGCCAGGTATTGCCTGATGTCCATATATCAGCAGTCATTTTCAGATTAAGTTGTCTCTCCGTGGTGAAGGAGCTCAGCAGGGCGAGGGACGAGGTGCGGATCAGGTAGTCGGAAGGATCGGTGTAAAAATTATACAGGCCCGCAGCGCCCAGTTCCAGCCCCGTTTCAGGGGCAAAACCCAGTATGGGGAGTGCCACAAAGCCGGATGATCGTATACTGTCTTTCTCAGGCGAAATGAACCGTTTGATCAACGGGTGCTCCCATAGTCTTTTCTGAGCAGTTGCCTGCTGGCAGATAACAGCCAGCAGCATCAGGATACAGCAACGTTTCTTCATATCAACGGGGGCGAAGGTACATAAATTAATGTGTACCTTTGCCCGGACATATATCGTTCCAAAGTTGCAATAGATACGTTATGAGTAAAGAAAGAGGACCCATTTCACAATTTATAGAGAAGAATTACCTGCATTTCAACGCAGCGGCACTGGTAGATGCAGCGAAAGGTTATGAAGCCCATCTGGATGAGGGCGGAAAAATGATGATCACCCTCGCGGGTGCCATGAGTACGGCGGAGCTGGGCATTTCCCTGGCAGAGATGATCCGGCAGGATAAAGTATCCATCATCAGCTGTACCGGAGCCAACCTGGAAGAAGATATCATGAACCTGGTGGCCCATTCACACTATAAGCGGGTCCCTCATTACCGTGACCTCAGCCCGCAGGATGAATGGGATCTGTTGGAAAACCACTACAACCGTGTGACAGATACCTGTATCCCGGAAGAAGAAGCATTCCGGCGATTGCAGCAGCATATCCATAAAATATGGAAGGAAGCAGATAATGCCGGCGAGCGTTATTTTCCTCATGAATATATGTATAAAATGCTGTTAAGCGGTGTGCTGGAGCAGTATTATGAGATAGATCCCCGGAACTCCTGGATGCTGGCAGCGGCCGAAAAGAACCTGCCTGTTGTGGTGCCCGGGTGGGAGGATTCTACGATGGGTAATATATTCTCTTCCTACGTGATCAAAGGAGAAATTAAAGCCTCCACGATGAAAAGCGGTATTGAATACATGGCATGGCTGGCAGACTGGTATGTGCAAAACTCGGAAGGCAAAGGGATTGGTTTTTTCCAGATCGGCGGCGGTATTGCCGGTGATTTTCCTATCTGTGTGGTTCCTATGCTATACCAGGATATGGAAATGGAGAACATTCCCTTCTGGAGTTATTTCTGCCAGATATCAGACTCAACAACGTCTTATGGTTCCTATTCCGGTGCGGTACCCAATGAAAAAATTACTTGGGGTAAGCTGGATATCCATACACCGAAATTCATTGTTGAATCGGATGCTACGATTGTGGCACCGCTGATTTTTGCCTGGATACTGGGGCAATAAGATACATCGGTTGCAGGGGGCCTCAGACTGCGTATAATAGCGTTCTGTTGGTTAGAATTTTATGAAGAAAACACTATCTTTGCGCAGGATTTTACAGGAATGCCACAGACTTCACAGCAAATATTTTTTTAATTAATGAAAAGGGATAAAGCCATTTTTGAGCTCATCAACAGGGAGCTTCAGCGTCAGGAAGAAGGGATAGAACTGATCGCTTCAGAAAATTTTGTCAGCAAACAGGTTATGAAAGCGGCGGGATCCGTCCTGACGAACAAATATGCCGAAGGCTTACCCGGCAGGCGTTACTACGGCGGCTGTGAAGTGGTGGATGAAATTGAAACAATTGCCATTGATCGTGCTAAACAACTGTTTAATGCGGAGTGGGCCAATGTCCAGCCACATTCAGGTGCCCAGGCCAATACAGCAGTTTTTCTGGCATTCCTGAAGCCGGGCGACAAGATTCTGGGGT
The DNA here is from genome assembly GCA_964546645.1 of uncultured Sphingobacteriaceae bacterium. Classification (GTDB taxonomy): domain Bacteria; phylum Bacteroidota; class Bacteroidia; order Sphingobacteriales; family Sphingobacteriaceae; genus A37T11. Next base: position 14,292 of record CAZJKM010000012.1, on the reverse strand, counting down.
TTGATTTGTCACACGGAGGACATTTAACGCATGGCTCTCCAGTCAATATCTCCGGGAAGTTCTTTCAGCCGCTGTTTTACGGCGTGGATAGAGAAACCGGACTGATCGACTACCAGTCGCTGGAAAAAACGGCGCTGAAAGAGAAACCGAAGCTTATTATCTGCGGGGCATCCGCTTATTCGCGCGACTGGGATTATGCATTTATCCGGAGAGTGGCTGACCAGATCGGTGCCCTGGTGTTGGCAGACATCTCGCATCCGGCCGGATTGATTGCCAGAGGTTTATTGAGCGACCCCATTGAGCATTGTCATGTGGTGACCACCACCACACATAAAACGCTGCGTGGGCCAAGAGGCGGCCTCATCTTAGTGGGTAAGGATTTTGAAAATCCCTGGGGAATCAAGACACCTAAAGGTGAGTTAAGAACAATTACACAGCTGCTGGACCTTGCCGTATTCCCCGGTATTCAGGGGGGGCCGCTGGAGCACATCATTGCTGCAAAGGCCATTGCTTTTGGTGAAGCGCTGAGCGACGATTATTTTGAATATATCCTGCAGGTTAAAAAGAATGCGGCGGCGATGGCTGCTGAATTTGTAGCCAGGGATTATCAGATCATCTCGGGGGGAACAGATAACCACCTGATGCTGATCGATCTGAGAAATAAAGGTATCAGCGGGAAAGTGGCAGAGGCTGCGTTGGGCAAAGCCGGCATTACGACCAATAAGAATATGGTTCCGTTTGATGATAAATCGCCGTTTGTGACGTCCGGCATCCGGTTGGGTACCGCTGCGATTACCACAAGGGGGCTGAAAGAAAAGCAGATGCTGAAAATCGCGGACCTGATTGATACCGTACTGCAACATGCCGATGATGAAAAGGTGCTGGCACAGGTTGATAAAAAAGTAAAACAACTGATGGAAAAATATCCGTTATATAAATGATAGCGGAAAAAGTAACTTTTCTCTTGATTCTTTGTGAATAAAAGGTTTACTTTGTCAATTGATTGATAAGTTAAAAGACAGTGTTTTATTTGATAACAATTACATCAACAACTATTACCACCGGTTATCGGAGGAAGTAGTTTTTTGATCTAAAAAAGAATATAAAGATAAATCAATAAAGCGCCTTCCTCCGAAAAGGGGAAGGCGCTTTATTGTATCAGTTATCGGTAATGAGGAAGCCTGCAGGATAATGCCTTTCACAAAGGGAAAATAAAAGGCAGGTTCCATGAGGCCTTTAAAATAAAATAAATACGGATGAAAGTACTGAAATTCGGGGGAACCTCGGTAGGTTCTGCCGAGAGCATCAAAGGATTAATGGAAATCCTGATCGGGCGCTATACCGCCGGTGAGCGGCCGATTATTGTCCTGTCGGCTATGGGCGGTGTAACTAACCTGCTTACTGCCATGGCAGAAGATGCGGCTGAAGGTAAATCCTTTGCAGCGGGTTTGGAAGCATTGGAGGCCAAACATTTCGCTGTCGTCAAGAAACTGATCAGTGTAAAACTTCAGAATCCGGTACTTACGCAACTCAAAATATACCTGAATGAGCTTGAAGAGTTGTTGCAGGGCGTTTTCAGCCTGCGGGAACTAAGCGCTCAAAGCAGGGATCTGATCCTCAGTTACGGGGAACGTTGTTCCGCATTTATGCTAAGCAGGATTGCGGAACAGTATTTTCCGGAAACGTTGTTTGTGGACGCGTCTGAACTGATTAAAACAGACAGTAATTTCGGGAATGCACACGTTAGCCGGGAGCTGACCGACCGGTTGATCAAAGACTTTTCGGAGGAACATGCCGGACGCCTGTTTTTTGTAACCGGATTTATCGCTTCCAATGAGCAGGGGCGTATTACCACCCTGGGACGGGGGGGGAGTGATTATACGGCCGCCATTATCGGCGCCGCGCTGAAAGCAGAGGAAATCGAAATATGGACAGATGTGGATGGTATGCTTACCGCTGATCCGCGGATTGTTAAGAAAGCGTTCCCGCTCCCGGTGTTGTCCTATACGGAAGCAATGGAGCTGTCTTACTTCGGGGCGAAGGTCATCTATCCTCCCACAATGGTTCCGGTGTTTCTGGAGAAAATTCCTATCCTTATCCGCAATACCTTTAATCCGGGCTTTGCCGGAACCCGTATCCAGCATAGCAGCGGGAAAACCAGTTTGCCGATTAAAGGAATTTCGTCTATCCCGGCCATCAGTGTCCTGAATCTCACAGGAAGCGGAATGGTTGGTAAAGCAGGTTTCAGCGGGCGTCTGTTCACTATGCTGGCCCGGGAGCAGATCAATGTCGTACTCATTACACAGTCCTCCTCCGAGCACAGCATTACCTTTGCCGTGCATCCGGCCGATGCTGTACGGGCCCGGCATCTGATAGAGCAGGAGTTTGAGCTGGAGCTTCAGGCGAAAAAGGTGGAGAAACCGGTTATTGAAAGTGAGCTGGCTGTATTGGCCATTGTTGGAGAGAATATGAAGCAGACGCCGGGGATTTCCGGAAAGCTGTTCCATGCGTTGGGAAGGAATGGTATCAATGTACGAGCCATTGCCCAGGGGTCTTCCGAATATAATATTTCCGTTATCATCTCACAAAGTGACCTCGCAAAGGCGCTGAACGCCGTACATGATGCCTTCTTTACGCAGTTGAACAAAACGCTCCATGTTTTTTCGCTCGGTACCGGCAATATCGGATCCACACTGTTCAGTCAATTGCAGAAGCAGGAGGATTTCCTGCGTGACAGCAACGACCTGCAAATAAAAGTAGTGGGGATCAGTAATTCGAGAAAAATGCTGTTTAATACAGACGGGATCGATTTAAATGACTGGCGACCTGCGCTCGAGGAGCAGGGTGAGCCGGCTGATCTGGCCCGTTTCGTCAGCCATATGCAACAGCTGAACCTTCCCAATTGCGTATTTGTTGACAATACCGCGAGCCCGGATCCCGTTCCGTACTATGAAGCGGTATTCCGGTCAAGTATATCCATTGTAACCTGTAATAAAATTGCCAACTCGTCGGAGTACAGCAAGTATCGGCTATTGCGGGACACAGCCCGGCGGTATGGGGTCGATTTCTTCTATGAAACGAATGTAGGGGCTGGGTTGCCGATTGTCAGAGTATTGAAAGACCTGATGATGAGCGGTGACCGTATCCTGCGGATTGAAGCCATTCTGTCAGGCACTATTTCATATATATTTAACAATTTCAGAGGCGACGTCTCTTTCTATGATGTCGTGAAAAAGGCACAGCAACTGGGCTATACAGAACCGGATCCCCGGGATGACCTGCGGGGTACCGATTTCATGCGGAAAATGCTGATCCTGGCCCGGGATGCGGGCCACGCCATAGAAGCGAAAGAAGTGAAACTGGGTGGTATCCTGCCTCAGAATTGCCTTGATGCTACAACGGTGGACGATTTTTACAATGAGCTACAGACTGCTGACAGTTATTTTAACGCACTGAAGGAAAAGGCTGAGCGGGATGGAAAGGTAATCCGGTATATTGGCAAGCTGGAAGAAGGAAAAGTTTCCATCGGTGTGGAACTGGTTGACGAGGGACACCCGTTTTATGCGCTGTCCGGCAGTGATAATATTATCTCATTTACCACTGAGCGATACAAGGAGCGCCCATTGGTAGTGAAAGGACCGGGAGCCGGCGCTGAAGTAACAGCCGCCGGTGTGTTTGCTGACCTCGTAAATGTAGGTGCTTAAGGCCGGTTTGGGGAAAAGTGCCTCTCCTGTAAAAGATACACGAATGAATACAGAAGAACAAAAAACAGAAGAACAGGAAATAGCCGGTAGCCGGCAACGGGCCGGTGAAGTCCGTATTTTTGCTCCTGCCACCGTTGCCAATGTTGTCTGTGGATTTGATATCCTGGGATTTGCATTGGATAAGCCGGGGGATGAAGTGATCATGCGGCTGGTGCCTGAGCCGGGAGTGCGCATTGTATCCATCACCGGGGATGATGGGCGGTTACCTTGGGAAGCCCATCGGAATACGGTCAGTGCCTCGGTACAGCAATTACTGGAACAGCTGGGCCATGCTGATGTAGGAGTAGAGATTGAACTGCATAAAAAGATGCCGATCGGCAGTGGGTTGGGGTCAAGTGCTGCCAGCACGGTCGGCGGTTTGTTTGCTGTGAATGAATTATTGGGGAAACCATTGACACAGCGGGATCTGCTTCCGTTTGCGATCCGAGGTGAAGAGCTGGCCTGTGGGCATGGGCATGCAGACAATGTGGCTCCCGCCTTGTTCGGTGGGTTTACGCTGATACGGAGCTATACGCCGCTGGATGTAATCAGCCTTCCTGTTCCATCAGGGTTGCATTGTGCCGTTGTATTCCCTCATGTGGATGTACCGACCCGCGACGCCCGGAAAATTATCCGTACAAAAATAGCACTCAAAGATGCAGTTATACAGTGGGGTAATATTGCCGGCCTCGTCAGCGGATTATTTATGAATGACTATGAGTTGATCGGCCGGAGCATGCAGGATGTCCTTATCGAACCGGCCCGTGCTATCCTCATCCCTGAGTTTTACGAACTGCGGAAACTCGCAATCAGTGCGGGTGCGCTTGGGTTTGGTATTTCGGGTTCCGGCCCTTCTGTATTTGCGTTTACAACCAGTCGTGCTGTCGCGGAGGATGTAACAGCCGTTGTAAGGCAGCATCTGGAAAAAGCAGGAATTGATAGTAACGGATATGTATCCGGCATTAATGCAGTGGGTCCCAGAAGCATCTGACCATTGAGGATTAACATACAGACACAGATGAAATTATACAGTACAAATAATAAAGGTCTGCGGGTTTCTTTCAAGGAGGCCGTTTTTAATAGTTTACCGTCTGACAAGGGACTGTATATGCCGGAAGAAATTCCGCAAATGGATCCGCTGTTCATGCATAACCTGCAGCAATATACCCTTCCCGAAATCGCAACAGAAGTGGCCGGAAAGTTAATAGGTGATGACATACCGGCCGGCGATCTGAAGGGTATTGTTGAAGATGCGATTAATTTTGAGGCTCCGGTCGTACCGCTGGGGACGGGATTGGCGGTTCTTGAGCTGTTCCATGGCCCGTCATTAGCCTTCAAGGATTTTGGTGCACGTTTTATGAGCCGTGTGATGGCGTATTTTTCGGAGCAGGAAGACCAGGTACTGGATGTGCTGGTGGCCACTTCGGGAGATACGGGAGGGGCTGTTGCCCTCGGCTTTCTGGGTGTTCCCGGAACCCGTGTTACGATCCTTTATCCAAAAGGAAAAGTCAGCCCGGTGCAGGAACTGCAGCTCACCACAAATGGGCAAAACATACGGGCGCTGGAGATTGACGGAACGTTTGATGATTGCCAGGCACTGGTGAAAGAGGCGTTCAATGACCCTGAACTGACCAGTCGCTTCCGGCTTACTTCAGCCAACTCCATCAATATTTCCCGCCTGATCCCGCAAACATTCTACTATTTCGGTGCTTATGCACAGTTGTTGTCTCAGGGCATCAGGGAGGTTGTGTTCTCTGTTCCGAGCGGGAACTTCGGAAATATCGGTGCGGGGCTGCTGGCCT
>CAZJKM010000012.1:0-8647 GCA_964546645.1 uncultured Sphingobacteriaceae bacterium | reverse complement strand
CCTGCCCGCATACCGCCATTGCGTGGCTGGCTGCGGATGCTTACCGCCACGCATTTCCCGGAGAGTATGCGGCGGTGTTTCTGTCAACAGCCCACCCCTGTAAGTTTCCCGAAGTCTTTTCACCGGAGATCGGTCAGCGTATACAGATTCCGGAACAGGTATTGGCGCTTGAAAAGAAAAAGGCAAAAGCAGAAAAGCTGGGGAAGACATATGCTGGTTTCAAAGCATTTCTGTTAGATGCGGATGCATAGAACGGAAATGTCACAAACAAAAAAGGCTGCCCTGAAGGGCAGCCCAATACGATTTTTATATAAAAAATAAGTATTAAACTACTTTTACATTTACCGCATTAAGACCTTTTTTCCCTTGCGCTACTTCGTATTCAACATGATCGTTTTCACGAATAGCATCAATAAGGCCTGATGAATGAACAAAGATCTCTCCGCCACCTTCATTAGGCACGATAAAACCAAATCCTTTGCTCTCATTAAAAAATTTTACTACTCCTTCTGCCATTGTATTAAAAAATTTAAAATAAATTAAAGCGCTAAGGTATATAATAATATTGACTTTGGAAAGTTTCTTGATAATTGTTGTTTTATCTGATGTTTTTTTGTTAACATTGCGTTGCTTATGATGTATTGCTTAGTAATCAGCCTGCTAACCCATCAATAGCGCTGGATTCTTAAAACAGAAGAATGATGAAATTCTATTCAGCGGATTACATTTTGCCTGTTCATACGCATCCGATCAGAAACGGAGTAGTAGCGATCGCCCCTGACAAGTCTGTCCACAAACTGTATGAACCGGACCATCCGGAGTTGGCCGGAAAACCGATAGAGCGTTTCAGTGGTATTATTGTGCCAGGCTTTGTAAATGCACATTGTCACCTGGAGCTGTCCCATCTGAAAGGTGAAATTCCCCGGGGCCAGGGGTTGGTTGCCTTTATTAATGAAGTCAGACAGCCGAGGGGTTCCGTCCGGACCCGATTGTCGGCAATGCAGGCTGCCGATAAGGAGATGGAAACGAATGGTATCGTTGCCGTCGGGGACCACGTGAATACGGTGGCGTCGGCCCCCGTAAAAAAGGCCAGTAACCTGTATTATCATTCGTTTGCGGAGATTATCTGTTTTGATCCCGATCAGGCCCGGTCAAAGTTCCGGGAAGCCAGGTACGTCTGCGAAGAGTTTGAAAAATATCGTTCATCGGTAACACCGCATGCACCGTATTCGGTGGTCAAGGAGATCTTCCAGCGGCTCCGGACGTTGCCCGGGGAGAACTTGATCAGTATCCATAACCAGGAGACGGAAGAAGAGAATGAGTTTTACCGCTACGGAACCGGGCGGTTCGTTGATTTCTACCGGCAAATCGGCAGAAATATAACGTTCTTCAACCCGCGGTCACGTAGCTCTTTGCAGAGCATAGGCCCCCTGCTGCCAAGAGAAAACCGTATCCTGCTGGTGCACAACACCTATACCTCACCCAAAGATTTTAATGCGATGGAACGTCTGGGCCGGGAAGTAACCTGGTGCTTTTGCCCCAAGGCCAATCTGTATATCGAAAACCGGTTGCCTAAGGTCATGCAGTTTTATTATCAGGGGCTGACCGTAGCTCTTGGTACCGATAGTCTCGCCTCTAACGATAAACTCTGTATTCTGAGTGAGTTAAAAGCACTTCATAGCCGGTTTCCGGAACTGGAGTTGGTAAAAACCATCCGGTGGGCAACATTGAATGGTGCCCGGTTCCTTGGGATCGACCCTACCTGCGGCACATTGGAAGCGGGGAAGAAACCAGGGTTGAACCTGATCACCCATACACACGGTATGATGCTGACGGCAGAATCGGAAGTCAGGAAACTGGTTTAGCCTGTTTTCTTTTATTTTTTATCTAAGTTTGCAGTCAGATGAAGCATCTGAATATAACGGTAACGGGTAAGGTACAGGGCGTTTTTTTTCGTGACTCAACCAAGGCGGTGGCTGACCAGCTGGCGGTGAAAGGCTTTGTCATGAACAGGCCGGATGGTTCGGTATATATAGAAGCAGAAGGGCCGGATGTTGCGATGGATTTGTTTATCGAATGGTGTGGGGAAGGGCCGGAGCGTGCAGAAGTACAACAACTGTTTCAGGAAGAGGCAGCATGGAAAGGTTACCGGAATTTTGAGGTGCGGAGGAAACAGGATCTTTTTTCATAACAAGCTTTTTTGTCAACACTCAGAAGATTTGCAGGGCAGACACTGATCTATGGTTTAAGTACCATTGTTGCCAGGATAATGCATTTTGTCCTGACGCCGCTGTTTGCTTTAAGATTTACAGAGGCTAAGTACGGTATTTTTGGCTATCTCTATAGCTGGGCGGCCATGATCAATGCTTTTTTAGCGTTTGGCATGGAGACCACCTTCTTCAGATACCTTCAGAAGAGAGAGACGGAAAGAGAAAAGGTATATGCGAATGCATTTATCGTGATCTTGTGCGCATCTGCCATATTGCTGCTGACCGCGTTGGTTTGTTTTGATCCCGTCGCAAGCTACCTGCAGCGGAGTTTTGATGATCCGGATCTGGGGTTATACCTGAAATTATTTATCGTCATCCTGATCGCAGACGCATTGGCGGTAATTCCCTTTGCCCGCATCCGGGCAAAGGGGCGCCCGTACCGCTTTGCACTGATTAAGCTGATCAATATTACGGCGTTTGTGAGCTGCAACCTATTCTTTTTCGTAGGGGTTCCCTGGCTGCTTAAACATGTTCCTGATTGGGCTCCCTATTTCAGTTGGTATCAGGGAAGCTGGGTCGGTTATGTGTTTATCGCTAATCTGTCAGCCAGCGTGTTAACCCTCATATTATTGCTGCCTGAGATAGCGAAGCTGCGCCTGCAGCCGGATAAGAGGCTCATCCGCGACATGCTGCGTTATAGTTTCCCGGTATTGATCGCCAATTTTTCTTTTATTATCAATGAGAACCTGGACAAAGTACTGTTAAAGGAATTACTCCCCGATGAAACCAGCTCCAGGGATGTGGGTATTTATGCCATGTGCAGCAAGCTGGCCGTGTTTATGAGTATAGCGGTGCAGGCTTTCCGATTAGGCGCGGAACCTTTCTTTTTTAGCCATGCAAAGGAAAAAAATGCCCGCCAGACCTATGCGGTGATTATGGATTACCTGATTATTGCCATGTCGTTAGCCGTTGTGGCGCTGACAGCCAATATTGAGATACTGAAGTACTTTATCAGAGGAGAGGGGGCGGAAGCCAGGGAGGCGTATTGGTCCGGACTACCTGTTGTGCCGGTGTTGCTGATCGCTTATGTATGTCTGGGGATATACATGAACCTGTCGATTTGGTATAAACTATCCGACCAGACAAAATACGGGTTGTATATCTCAGGGATCGGCGCGATTGTTACGATTGTGCTTAACCTGTTGCTCATCCCGCGATTTGGTTACATGGCATCTGCCTGGGTCACGTTGGCAACCTATGGCTCGATGATGGTAGCTTCCTATGTGATAGGACAGAAAAACTATCCTATTCCCTATCGTGTGTACAAAAATAGTTTGTATCTTATCGCCGCGGTTACGGTTAGCTGGGTATCATTCAGCCTGTTTGACCGTGACCTGGTGATCGGTAATCTGTTGTTTATCACTTTTGCGGCGGTAACAGCGTGGCTTGAACGGGAACAATTAGCCCGGTTCATCCGTAAGTAAACTGGATATGTTAGAAAATTGTGACATGCTTCGTACTAAAAACACGTTCTTCAGAGTAATCCTGTTGCTGGTAGTTTGCCTGCCCGCCGCTGCGCAGCAACCGGCAACGGTGGAAGTGACCCAACGACTGAGCGAAGCAGAACAGCTGAAAGTAAAGGAGCTTTATTTTGCGGCCCTTCGTGAACGATCAGCCGGCCGGCTGGCAGAGGCGGTCGGACTGCTGAATAAAATTGTAACGCTCGACCCGCAGAATGATGCTGCACTGTATGAGTTGGCCCGGATTCACTTTGCCGGGAACGACCTTGGCAAAGCGGCTGCTTTTGCCCGCCAGGCAGCGAATATCAATCCGGATAACGAATGGTATTGGGTAACCCTGGCGGATGTGTACAAGCAGATAGAGGACTTAGGGGCGTTGGTTCCTGTTATGCAGGAACTGATCCGGCTGAAACCAGACCATCAGGAGTATTATTTTGATAAGGCATATGCATTATTCCTCGGAAAAAATTATGGCGAAGCCCTTGAGACGTATCACCAGATTGGACAGCGGTTTGGTGAAAATGATAATACCCTGATCGGTAGGCAGCAGGTATACCTCGCTCAGGGCCAGTCAAAAAAGGCACTGGACGAATTGCTTCAGCGGCGGGCAGCCACGCCGGACGACCGGAGGAACTACCTGTTGCTGGCAGATCTGTATATGAAGCTGGACAAGCCGAAAGATGCGTTGGCAGTATTGGATGGCGCGCGCAGAAAGTTTAAAGGCGATCCCTATATTTCGTTGAGCAGGGCCGATGTATACCGGTCCATGAACAAGGAAAATGCAGCTGTGGATGAACTCCGGCAGGCGCTGGAAAGTGATCAGCTGGATGTTGATGCAAAAATTCAGGTACTGAAAACGTACTTCAATCGCCGGTCAGGTCAAAACAGGGCTGAAGTGTTAGATGAATTATGGGAGTTGCTTACGCGGCTGCACCCGGAGGAGGCCACTGTGTTTGCAATGTACGGAGACGTACTGGCGCGGCAGCAGCGGTTTAAGGAATCCCTGATACCTTATCAGCAAGCTATTCAGATTGACCCTCAGATGGACAGAGTCTGGGAGCAATTGCTAACAGTGGAGCTCACCCTGGAAATGTTTGATGAAGCCCAGGTACGCAGCCATGAAGCAGTCGCTCTCTTCCCGGACAACCCGGTCATATCGTTCATTGCGGGCCAGTCCTCCGTAATTGCAGGTGATCACGCCGGAGCCAGAAAACTGCTGGAAACGGCACTGAACAATGCCCCCCAGGGAGATACCCTGTTGCTGATTCAGATTTACGGCGGACTTGGAGATGTGTACAACGCATTGGAAATGTTTGGCGAGTCTGATGTAGCGTATCGGGAAGCCCTGTCACTGGACAGCAATAATACATATGTACTGAACAACTTTGCTTACTACCTTTCGGTGCGTAAAGAAAAACTGGATGAGGCGGAGCAAATGGCCCGGAAAGCCAATGAGCTGGAGCCCGGGAATGCCTCGTATGAGGATACTTATGCCTGGGTCCTGTTCCGCAGAGGTAGATTTGAAGAGGCCCGCACCTGGATCGAAAAGGCTGTTGAACATGGCACACAACCGTCTGAAGTCCTGCTGGAACATTATGGGGATATTCTCTATCATTTGGGTGATACAGAGCGTGCGCTTGAGAAATGGAAAGAAGCAATAAAAGTCGCAAAAGCAGCGAACAAACCGATCGATAACCTGTCGAAAAAAATTGAAGAGAGACGGTATGTGGAGTAGGGTCATGCTGTACGTCTGGACCGCAGGGTTGCTCGCCGGCTGTGCGGTAAAGAAACCCGCTGTAGAAAAAGAGGTTGCAGCAAAAGTACTGACAGGTGCCGGGCGGTCTGAGGTGCTGGCAAGTATCCTGCAGCATCAGGTTTATTATCGTACGTTCAGCGGGCGCGCGAAGGCAAACGTGTCCGTGAACCAGGAACAATATGACGCCACTGTTCATCTACGCATCATACGGGATGAGGCGATATGGGTTTCTGTAACAGCGCTGATGGGAATAGAGGTTGCCCGGATGAAGATCACCCCCGACAGTGTATTGCTGATGAACCGCCTGCAGCGCTCTTTCCTCCGGAAGCCATTTACGTATCTTGTGCAGTATATGGGAGAAAGTACCCGTTTCCGCGACCTGCAGGATCTCGTTACCGGAAATACACCATCATGGCTGCTGGACCAGTCATCAGAAAGTGTGCTGACACAAAAGGGAAACCGTTATTCGCTGGTGGTTAGAGACGGAAGGGCAGCCGTGGAAGCAGCTATAAATGAGGCATTCAGAATGGATATGCTGCTTCTTCATCAACAGGATCACCGGTATTTCCGGGCCGGCTACGCAGATTATGAATCAGTTGCCGGCCAGCATTTCCCGCGTACGATCGACGTTTCGGTGAAGTCGGACAATCTGGATATGGCGATCGTCCTACGGTATGAACGTATCCGGTACGATGAAGCCGTTGAGATGCCTTTTGTGGTGCCGGATAGTTACCGTATACTCGATTAGGTTACGCTTGTTTAATTGGCATATACACAAGATTTAGTACTTTCGTAAAATAATTAGGTCTTTGATGCGAATGAATTGGAGAAGGACGGCTTTACTGGTAATCATGTTGGTTTCATTGGCGGCAATGGGTATGGCACAATCCAGTGCTGAACTGAAAAAACAGCGTGAGAAACTGAACAAGGAAATCCAGCTGCTTAACAAAGAGCTTCAACATACCTCAAGCGACAGACAACTTTCTCTTAAACAGGTAAACGCGCTAACCTCCCAGATACGGCTCCGCCAGCGGAAGATCAGTACCATCAACAGCGAAATCAGCCTTATCAACAACGCGATGTACCGGAATACGAAGGAGATCCGGGAACTGCAGGAGCAATTGGCAAAACTGAAAAAGGATTATGCCAATATGGTGCTGTTTGCGTTCAGAAACCAGAATGCCTATAATAAACTCATGTTTATTTTTGCTTCCGATGATTTTAACCAGGCTTATAAACGGGTGAAATACCTGCAGCAGTTCAGTGATTCCAGAAAGCGCCAGGCGAAAGAAATAGAAGCTACCCAGCAGGAAATACAAAAACAACAGACCCTGCTGGAGGCGAATAAAGCGGAAAAGTCAACCTTATTAAGCGATCAGCAAACGGAAAAGCAGGAGCTTGACAAGCAAAAGGGAGCTCAGTCAAAAGTCCTGAATAACCTTACTGCTCAGGAGAAGCAATATAAGCAGGAGTTAGTACGGAAACGGCAGGAGGATGACCGCCTTGCCCGGGCCATACAGGCCGCCATCCGCCGTGAAATCGAAGAAGAACGAAGAAAGGCTGAAGCAGCTGCTAAGGCTGCCGCTGAGAAAGAGGGGAAAACGCCGGCTGAAACAGCGAGTATACCACGAAAATCTGACAAGGAGGTACTTGCGGCCACCCCCGAGGCTGCCAGGCTATCGGCTGATTTTGCCGGGAATCGCGGTAAGTTGCCCTGGCCGGTTGAGCATGGAACCGTTATACAGGGCTTCGGTCTGCATACCTATGGCCGGAATGTGACGGTCAATAATACCGGACTGAGTATCCGTACGAACGAAGGAGCTGAGGTACGTGCCGTGTTCGATGGAGACGTGCTGTCTGTTACATCCCTGCAGGGAATTTATGCGGTTATTATCAGGCATGGGAGGTACTTTTCAGTGTATCATAAACTGCGCTCCGTTTCGGTACAAAAAGGGCAGAAAGTAACGGTCAAACAACCCTTAGGCGTATCATTCACCGATCCGGAAGAGGGCGTGGCAGAGATCCAGTTTGAGATATGGGAAGGTACGGCCCCGATAAATCCCACACCTTGGCTTGCAGGTAATTAAAAAATTATGTGTAAGTTTGTAGACTGTACTGTTCGCAAACAGATTTTTAATAGATAGTAATTAAGTCATTATTATGTTAACTGCAATATTAGCATTTTTGGGTACACCGGAAATCATCATTATCATCGTTGCTATTTTGTTGTTGTTCGGAGGTAAGAAAATTCCTGAACTGATGCGTGGGCTTGGCCGTGGTGTCCGTGAGTTTAAAGAGGGTCAGAGTGAACCTAAAAAGGAAGAAATCGGCGAGAAGCACGAATCCTAAGCATTCCGAGCCGATTATTTAAGCTAACGATATGAAGATATCCCTTTCTGCGGACGGGGATCGTTAAATGTTATAATGGAATTATCAACGGACAGAACCTGTCTATATGACATAAAATAAATTTATGGCAGTTAAACACGTTTTGGCCATTGCCTTTTCATTGGCTATCTATCAGGCAACGGCACATTCCTCAACAGAAACCCGTTTACGTATTTTTTCGGACACTTCACACATGGCTGGTCTTCCGGTTGAAAAGGTGGCCGCTTTACCAATACGTGAACAGCTGAAAGCTATCCAGAAAGAAGTTCCCCTGCATTACAATGAGCATGTGCAGGGATATATTGATGTCTACCTAGGAGAAAAGCGGCGAAACTATCTTTGCAGGATGCTCGGTCTTGCCGGTTATTATTTTCCGATCTATGAACGGGTTTTTGCTGAAACCGGCTTGCCGGAGGAGATTAAGTACCTTTCTATCGTTGAATCAGCACTGGACCCCCACGCCGTATCACGGATGGGAGCTACAGGTCCGTGGCAGTTTATGTTTGCAACGGCCAAAGCATTTGGCCTGACAATCGATCATTATCTGGATGAGCGTAAGGATCCGGTTGCTGCGAGTTATGCTGCATCGGCTTACCTGCTGGATGCGTACCGTGAATACGGGGACTGGTTATTAGCCATTGCTTCTTACAATTGCGGAAAAGGTAATGTGAACAGGGCTATTTTGCGATCGGGGAAAGTAAATCCTGATTTTTGGGCGATCCGGCCTTTTTTACCGAAAGAAACCCGCAATTATGTGCAGGCCTTTATTGCGC
>CAZJKM010000011.1:0-49153 GCA_964546645.1 uncultured Sphingobacteriaceae bacterium | reverse complement strand
GATCTGGCTGTTGCCGCCGAAGAAATCGGTCTAGATGGTGCCTATTTCCGGGTACATCATTTTGCGGCTCAGTTAGCATCGCCATTTCCTTTGCTTTCGGCCATCGGCGCCAAAACAAGCAAAATAGAAATTGGAACCGGTGTCATTGATATGCGTTATGAGAACCCACTCTACATGGTGGAAGATGCCGGAGCTGCTGATTTAATTTCTGGAGGGCGATTGCAATTGGGAATCAGTAGGGGTTCGCCCGAACAGGTAATCGATGGTTGGCGCTACTTTGGTTATGAACCAGCTGAAGGCGAAACTGACGCAGACATGGGACGCCGTAAAGCGTTGGAATTTTTGGAAAGGCTAAAAGGTGTCGGATTTGCCCAGCCTCACCCGCACCCGATGTTTCCGAATCCACCGGGCTTGTTACGTTTGGAACCCCATGCGGACGGATTGCGGGAACGTATTTGGTGGGGAGCTGCTTCCAATGCGACAGCGGTTTGGGCGGCTGAAACCGGAATGAACCTGCAAAGTTCGACCTTGAAATACGACGAAAGCGGCAAGCCTTTCCATATACAGCAAGCAGAGCAAATCAGGTTGTACAAAGAAGCATGGATAAAAGCAGGGCACCAGCGCAAACCGAGGGTTTCGGTGAGCCGGTCTGTTTTTGCACTGGTAACCGACCAGGACAGACACTTCTTTGGACAGGAAGCCGGCCGGAGTGATAAGATCGGAATGATTGAGCAGGACAAACGCGCTATTTTCGGACGAAGTTACGCCGCAGAACCGGATCAGCTCATCAAAGAATTAGCGCAGGATGAAGCCATCCGGGAAGCGGATACACTTCTCCTGACGATACCCAATACGTTGGGAGTGGATTACAATGTACACGTGCTGTCTGCTATTCTGGAGCATGTTGCACCCGGTTTAGGCTGGCGTTAAAAAATATCCTTTCAGTTGTTCACCTTTTCAGGGATTTCCTTATTATATAATTCTAAGGAATGTATACCCTAATAATTTTAATGATGAAAGAGCTATTGATCCTGTCTGGTATGATTTTCTTCTCCATGGGAAGCTGTATGGAGCGCGGACAAAAAGCGGACAGGAGGGTCACCTATCATACAGAAGAAGGAGAAGCAACCGCAAAGGACACGGGGGAGGCTGCCGCGGGCGACAAGTGGGAACGGCTGGTAATGGTTCCGTTCAAAGACCCTAAAGGGCAGGTCATTGTCGAGATGCCTTTCCCAGCGTCCTGGAAAATACAGGGTAAGGTGTCGTCCGGTGAACCGTCTATTACCGGCCCTAAGGGGACCAAAATAATCGACTATCCGTTGCAATCCTTTATGTATTCTGCCGACCCGCAGTTACAGCAAATTTATTGGCAGAATGGTCAGCAAATGCGCCCGATGCCCGGCACTGACGAACTGATCCAACAGGATTTTGTACCATGGGGAAACCAGAACGGACTTCAATTCGTCAGCCATTACGAAATCCCGGAAATAGCACGGATTGACAATTGGTACGACGACCAACTTTTTAAAGTCACTTCTCCGAAAAAAGAAATCCGTGCCATCGGTACCGAATGGAAGAAGAGTAATGGCGACCCTTTCTTTTTACTGATCCGGCTGAACGCAACCGAAATGATGGGGACACAGACCTGGAGTTATTTCTGCTCCAGTCTGGAAGCCCGGAAGGATTATTATGAACAAGCGAAGAAACAACTGATTTTCGCTATTGCCAATGCCTATTACAATCCGGAACCTATCATGGAGTACAACCGTATGGAAGCCGAAAAAGTTAACCAAAGCTGGGCCGCATTTAATAAGCGCATGGCCGATAACCAGGCCGCTTTCCAGGCACAGCAGCGGGATTTTGTCAACCGGAGTAATGCAGTCAATGAGGCCATAATGGGCGGCTGGCGGGAACGCAACAACGCCAGCGACGTCGCCCACGAACGATTTGTGGATGCCATTACCGAGCGGACCAATACGTACAATTCCGCTACTGGGACTTATCAGAAGGTGGAAAGCGGGTACAATCAGTATTGGATGAACAGCGACGGGAAATACATCAGTACGAACAGCCACACGTATGATCCGAACCTGGACGAAGCACTGAATAAACAGCAATGGGATAAACTTAAAGAGGTAAAGCGGTAGTTCATTCCCGAAAAATATCGTAATTGCGTTTGTTTTACGGATATTTGCCCCATCGATTATACATACGGATGGATATATACGTTACGCAAACCAAAAAACATTTTAAAATACTGGACGGATTGCGGGGAGTTGCAGCCCTGGCGATTGTCGTTTTTCATTTCGCGGAATGGATTTACGCCGATTATACACAGAATTTTATTGTGCATGGTTTCTTAGCGGTGGATTTTTTCTTTTGCTTATCCGGATTTGTGGTTGCCTATGCTTACGACAATAGAGTGAAAGGAATGGGAACCCTGGAATTTTTTAAAAGAAGGCTCATACGATTGCATCCGTTGGTTATTTCAGGAACTGTTTTAGGATTAATAGCGTTTTTATTTGACCCGTTTAGTAACGCCGCCTCTTTGTACGATTTTGGCAGAACGGCTTTGATTTTTGTTTGTTCTTTATTGTTGATTCCTTTTCCTGTGATGGAAGAGCGAAGTTTTAACAATTTTGCATTCAATGCCCCTTCCTGGTCGCTATTTTGGGAGTACATAGCCAATATTGCTTATGTATTTATCTTGTATAAATTAA
Source organism: uncultured Sphingobacteriaceae bacterium (assembly GCA_964546645.1). Classification (GTDB taxonomy): domain Bacteria; phylum Bacteroidota; class Bacteroidia; order Sphingobacteriales; family Sphingobacteriaceae; genus A37T11. The sequence goes on along the minus strand of CAZJKM010000011.1, from coordinate 46,433 downwards.
GCCGGCCTTTCGTATCTGTTTTGGTTATGATAGCAGCCATTGGATTGGCTTACATTGCTTATAACTCAGGTAATTTATTGGGTGGCTGGAATGGTGAGACCTTTTGGCATGGTGGCGTGAGGATCTCTTTTTCTTTTTTAGCAGGGTTATTGATTTACCGCAAAAACTGGATCATTAAAAACCGCATCGGCTTTTTGGGTCTTTCCCTGATGTTGCTTGCAGCTTTATTAATGCCGCATTTTGAATTTAATTGGCTGGTCGAACTATTAATAGTGCTGTTTTATTTTCCTTTACTTGTTTCGCTTGGTGCCGGCTCTGTACTTTCACCCACGGTTGAAAAAGCCTGTGAGTTTTCCGGAAACATCTCTTATCCGCTATATATGACACATTATGCCGGCATATGGATATTCGGAAATTATTTCTTAACCACCAACCCTGACCCTAATGAATTGACCCTGGTCATTGTGGTTAGCACCGTATTCATGGTCTTATTTGCTTATTTGGTGATGGTATTTTACGACCTTCCGTTAAGGAAATATTTGACGAAAAGGTGGAAGTAGTTTGTTATAGCCATTTATCCGACTAATGCGATATGACAAATATAAAAACAACATGCGCCGCCAGCCATGCGCGAAACTCCTGGTAAATTTATTTTTCGGTCTTCCGGTCCTTTAAAAGATTCATCCAACTGTGTAATTAGCATTCACAATCGTGCAGTTGCTGCAGATTTTCTAATCACTTTTAACTCCCCATTGACATTTTATTACATAATTTTTAATTTGGTCGCGATTTTCAAAACAAATATTCATTGCCGGGAGTATTGAAAAAAATATTTTCAGTACACGGTACTTGAAGGACATTATTTGTTAAACTATTATACCGTTAAATTTTAGTTTTTTAGATCATGTTAAAAAAGTCATTACCGACCAAGTCGTTTCTGTTATTGGTTTGTTTTTTCATCACTATTTTACCTAACCAATCCAGCGCCCAGGGATCCCAGTCATCCAGCTTCAAAGCCCAATTGATGAATATCGAGGCGGCAAGCAATGAGGTATTCCGTTACCAGGCCGCGCTGCATAACGCATCTTCAGCAGCAAAAACCTATGAATTCAATGCCGAACTGCCGCAAGGGTGGCTGATTACGTACCGGGTTAACGGAAGCCAGGTGAGGTCGGTACAGCTGGACGGCGGAAAAGTTCAGGATGTGCAAATTGAAATCAATGCCTCACAATCTGCTGAGCCGAAAAAGTATACGGTTCCAATCAAGGCACAATCACCAGCTGACACCCTTCATTTGACGTTAGAAGCTGTCGTAAAAGGATCCTATGCCCTGCAATTCACCACACCTACGGGAAGAGTAAGCGAGGAAGTGGTCTCCGGCAACAACGAGACCATACAGCTCATCGTTAAAAACACGGGGACGCTTCCGCTCAACGGCCTCACGATCAGTTCACAGTTACCGACCAAATGGGAAGCCACCTTCGAGCCTTCGACCATTGAGCAGCTAGAGGCCGGAAAATCCGCGGATATTACCGCCACGTTGAAAGTACCGGAGAAAACTATTGCCGGTGATTATGTAGCCAATTTCACGGCTAAAAGCCCTAACGACCAGAGAGAAATTTCCTTCCGTATCCTGGTCAAAACGTCCGTTTTATCCGGGTGGATCGGAATCCTCCTCATCCTGGCTGCAATCGGCCTGGTATACTTTTTAATTCGCAAATACGGTCGCAGATAGAGCCTGTTGATCTGACGCGTATGGTGAATTTTTGAGTGCAAACCTATTGAACGTATTGTAAGCATGAAAGATCCGGTTATCGTTTTAAAAGACCTGACCAAAAGGTATGCCACGCAAACGGCTGTGGATTCGCTGAATCTGACGGTTAATCGCGGAGAAATATTTGGGTTATTAGGGCCTAATGGGGCTGGAAAGACGACCACGATTCTGATGTTATTAGGGCTGACGGAGCCGACCGCAGGGTATGCGGAAGTGTGCGGAATAGATGCCACCAGAAATCCGATTGATGTCAAACGAAAAGTAGGATACCTGCCCGATAATGTCGGGTTTTATGACTACATGAGCGGATTGGATAACCTGGTGCTGATCGGCAGGCTCAATGGCCTCGGTGTTACGGCCGCCCTGGACAAAGCCAATGCGCTGCTCGGAGATGTGGGACTCGCTGATAATAAGTCCAAGAAAACAGGCGCCTATTCACGCGGCATGAAGCAGCGGCTTGGATTGGCCGAAGTGCTGATGAAAGATCCTGAAGTGATTATTCTGGATGAGCCGACACTGGGTATCGACCCGAGTGGCGTACGTGATTTTTTAACCCTCATCCAGTCTCTCAGCAAACAACAAAACATCACGGTATTATTGTCTTCACATCATTTACACCATGTGCAGCAGGTGTGTGATCGGGTAGGCCTGTTTGTGGATGGGGAACTCCTCGCCAACGGCACCATCGATTCGTTAGCGAAGATATTGTTTGATGAGGATGGCCATGTGACCACGGTTACCATCCGGGAGAAAGCCGGCGAAAAAGAAAGCGGGGTCGTCGCATTATTGCGACAGATTCCTGGTGTCACCAGGGTAACCGTTGAGGGGAATCAGCTTACGGTCAAAGCCACCGAAAATAATACCGCCCTGGTAGTCAGCGAGCTGGTCAAAGCAGGGCTGGCGATTGAAGAGGTCCGAAAAAAAACTTATGGGTTGGATGATATTTATCGGCGGTATTTTGAATACAGGGAAGAACCAAATTCATAGCAGGAAATCATGAATCGTTTGAAAGAAGATCATAACATGGCCATGACCATACTTGTTGAGAAAGAGCTGGGTGCCCATATGCAAAGCTGGCGGTTTCTGATTTTAGTATTGCTGATCGTCCTCACCTTTGTAACGTCCATGTACGTATCCTTCGCCAACTTGCGGAGTGCAGTAGGAAATATGCAGGATCCCGATCAGAATTTTGTTTACCTCAAGCTCCTGACCACGACGGATAACTCGATTCCGCCATTCCATGTGTTCTTAAATTTCCTTGCTCCGCTTTTGGGGATCAGCCTGGGTTTTGATGCGATCAACTCGGAGCAGAACAATGGCACCTTAACCCGGCTGATGGCACAACCGATCTACAGAGACAATTTATTGCTTAGTAAATTTGTCAGCTCGTTGATGTTGATTGCTTCGCTTTTCTTGGTGTTGGTGTTACTCATGGTCGGAGGGGGATTGTTAGCCACCGGCGTGGGAATTGAAATCCAGGAGGTCTTGCGGATACTTGGATTTTGGATCATCAGTGTCGTTTATGTCGGATTCTGGTTGAGTTTAGCGATCCTGTTGTCCGTGAAGTTCAAACAAGCGGCCACCTCTGCCTTAGTCGCCATAGGGATCTGGCTATTTTTTACCGTGTTTTTTCCCATTGTCATCAATCTGATGGTGCGGTCATTTCTGCCATCTCCACAAATGATGAGCGAAGCGGAAATCCTTTATTACAACGAATTGATCAGTACGATCATGCGATTGTCGCCAGGTCAGCTATTCTCCGATGCGTCGACGACGCTGCTCATGCCTTCGGTCCGAAGTCTTGGCCCGCTGACGATGGAACAAATGGTGCGAGCTATACCTTCACCATTGCCCTTCAAAGAAAGCGTGATGATCGTATGGCCGCAGGTGAGCGGTTTGATCGCAGCCACCTGTCTTTGTTTTGCGTGGGCATATGCTTCGTTTATGCGGAGGGAGATAAGAAGTTAGTAAAAAAATAACTCGAACGTATGATAACGGCATTGGGCATAGTTCAGCTTCGGGGCTTTCGCTTACGTCCCGAAATTAATTAACTTTGCACCATTCATTAATGATAGCGGCATGAAGAAAGGCTATTTCAATAAAGCAATCCTCTTATTCGAGCTATTTCGTAAACATCGGATCAATGGCAATGACCTGGCTAAGGCTGAAAGCAAATCAGCCTATCTGAATGAAAAAGTGGGTGAGTTCCGGCTTTTGATTTCAATGGCTAAGGATGTACTTGCCGGACGGTATCATATGAATAAGTGGAATCTGTCTATCATCGTGGCAACGATTGCCTACGTCATCTCACCGCTTGACGCGCTACCCGATATGATCCCTTTGATGGGATGGATGGATGATATGACAATTGTTGCATACGCTGTTTCCAAACTCACGGACGAAATCAAGAAATATAAGGCTTTTACCCAGGCCGGAGCAATCCCTGGGGTTGCAAGATGAGGGAAGACTGAATTAGAGTTTCCTGTGTATTTTAAGGAGCCAAATTGGCTCCTTAAAATACACAGGAAACTCATTTGATAATTCGAAGCTGAAATCATTCGTTTACGGCTGGCTATAGTCGTTAATTAAGAATTATCAGGGGATATTATTGAAATCCCAAAGATGGAATTGGTAATTCGGATATCCGGAGTCACCTGAAACCGGGTTTTGAGCTTCGATACCAACAAGAGCTACCCAATTGTTATTATCGTCGATGATCTGCATTAATCCGGAAGGATGAAGGTTCCGCGTGTAGCATGGAAATTCACTTGCTGTTGACAAACAAGCGGCGTGATTGGTATAGGCTATCGCGCGGTTATTATTCATACTGGCAATATGATAAATGATTCCCGTAACACCTGGGCGTGGATTAGCATTACAACTGCTTGGGTTATAATATCCTCCTGTATCCCAGTAGTGTGCGGCATTAATTGGAGTTGGAGCTGACGGTGTAGTAAAAAGAGCAAGATTGGTATTGGTACTGGCCCACGTATTAAAACTATAGGTCGTCGGTGCCAATGTCCATGTCCCATTTGTAACAGCTGCCATCGCCCTACGGCTGTTGGTACTGCTATACGTAGGGAAAGGTATCATCTGGGCTATGGTTTTGAACGTACTCCATGAGGCGTTGCTACCGTAACCACGTCCGTGTGTGTAACCCATTGCTGTGCTGGAAGAAGCCAGGCTGGCCCGTGCCAGTGCTGTTGTAGGGTTACTGATTGTCCATGATTCGGAGCCAGTCTTTCCACTTGTCCACGTAATGGCCAGTGTATTGCCACTATACGTGTAGGTACCGCTCCAGCTTTTATATGGATTGGAGCTGCCACCGGTTATCCAGCCGGTTGGAGCATACACGGTACATGTTTTCGTAACTCCGTCAAAAGTGCACCGATGTGAGTTAACCGCACTTTTACCTTTCTTTTGATCACTGATCCATTCATATACGGTAGCAGCTACTGTTCCCCCTGTATTAAATGTCATGTTCACAATACGTACAAAGCTGTTACCTACCGCATCTAAATTACCTACTGCCACGGTGAAGCGGGCTTTACCGCCCGGAAGCGGCTGAACAGAGGCGGTAGCCACGGCTTTAAAGTCATCCTGTAACGGTACGACAGCGGCTTTATCGGTGTCCTGTTTGCAACTGCCAAGGTTAAGTGACAGGAAGATGATTAAAGCAGCATAGTTGAATGATTGTTTCCTGAACGAAACAATAGGAGGTGTCTTCCACAGTCCCTTTTGATTTGTTATTGGTCTCATTGGTTTATAAAATTAAATTTTAGTAGATGAAACAACCGCAATCACCCCATTGTTTCATTTTTGTATAAAAACTTTTGTTCAGCGCATTGGTGAAACCTGAAGGTGTCCTGGTGGACACAACTTCTCCCCACTGCCTTTTCAATAAGAGGTGGTTTGCATGCCTCCGGCGTTCCATTACAGGAATAAATTTACTCTATTCTATTACCGATGACCAAACGAAACGCTGCTTGCCATGCGGTTCCGGAATCCTTTCAGAAGCGCACTGCCTAATGGATACCGGTTTGTCGTCGAACGGGATTACCTGTCTTCCATCCCGCTGACGGAGATCGTGCTGAACCCGAACCTGACACAGAACCCGGGCTACACAGGCAGACCGCTGGGGGAAAACCTATGATACCCCCGGCGGCTTCGTTTTATGGCCTGAACCTAACGAAAAGCCTCCCGGAAAAAATCTTTTCAAATACTTATTTGAAATTTGCTTTTTAACCGTATTTTTGCACTCCGAAAGAAGACCCTTTAAAAGGCAGTAAATCTGTATATTATTTATAAGTAATTAGTTTCTCAAACATGCCCAACATAGGAAAAATAGCGCAAATTATCGGCCCGGTGGTTGATGTTAGCTTTGCCGATAACGCCAGGCTTCCGAAAATTTTTGATGCCCTCGAGATTGAAAAACCCAACGGACAACGTATCGTACTGGAAGTACAACAGCACCTCGGAGAAGAACGCGTGCGTACCATTGCGATGGACTCAACCGACGGACTGGTACGTGGCATGGCCGTAACCGATACAGGAGCGCCGATTAAGATGCCCATTGGCGAAGCCATTAAAGGACGGGTATTTAACGTGGTGGGCGACCCGATAGACGGTATTCCTGCGCTCGACAAAAGCAATGGACGCTCGATTCACAATCAGCCCCCCCGGTTTGAGGATCTTTCTACGGAAACAGAAATACTTTTTACCGGTATCAAGGTAATTGACCTACTGGAACCCTATGCAAAAGGTGGTAAGATCGGCCTTTTTGGTGGTGCCGGCGTAGGTAAAACGGTATTGATACAGGAATTGATCAATAATATTGCGAAGGCATACTCGGGCCTGTCGGTATTTGCGGGCGTAGGTGAGCGTACCCGTGAAGGAAATGACCTGCTACGTGAAATGCTGGAGTCAGGCATCATTAAGTACGGTGACGACTTTATGCACGACATGGAGAAAGGCGGATGGCCTTTGAACAAAGTGAATCAGGAAGAACTGAAAGAGTCAAAAGCTACATTCGTATTCGGACAGATGAATGAGCCTCCCGGCGCACGTGCCCGGGTAGCACTTTCCGGCCTGACCATCGCTGAATATTTCCGCGATGGCGACGGACAAGGAGCCGGCCGTGATATCCTGTTCTTTATTGACAATATTTTCCGCTTCACTCAGGCTGGCTCTGAGGTTTCCGCACTGCTGGGCCGGATGCCTTCAGCCGTGGGTTACCAGCCGACACTGGCCACGGAGATGGGTCTGATGCAGGAGCGGATTACCTCCACCAAAAACGGATCCATTACTTCTGTACAGGCGGTATATGTGCCTGCAGACGACCTGACTGACCCTGCACCTGCCACTACTTTTGCTCACCTGGACGCAACTACCGTACTTTCACGTAAGATCGCTGAGTTAGGCATTTACCCTGCGGTGGATCCTCTGGATTCTACTTCACGGATCCTCAGCTCGGCTATTCTGGGCAATGAACACTACGATACGGCACAACGGGTGAAAGAAACCCTGCAACGCTATAAAGAATTGCAGGATATTATCGCTATTCTGGGTATGGATGAGCTTTCCGAAGAGGACAAACTGGTTGTGGCACGTGCCCGCCGCGTACAGCGCTTCCTGTCACAGCCTTTCCACGTAGCTGAGCAGTTTACCGGCCTGAAAGGCGTATTGGTAGATATCAAAGATACCATTAAAGGCTTTAACATGATCATGGACGGTGAGGTGGATGAATACCCGGAGGCAGCCTTCAACCTGGTAGGTACCATTGAAGAAGCGATTGAAAAAGGTAAGAAATTATTGGCGGAGGCTGTTTAATAATAGACATGAGACGTTAGATATGAGATATGAGAAAAGGAACTGACGAATGCCAGTCTCAAATCTCAGATCTCAGATCTCAAATCTGATACAATGAAACTAAGCATCATTACCCCGGACAAGTCAGTATATGAAGGCACCGTTACTTCTGTAACGGTACCCGGCTCAGCGGGATCTTTCGAAGTGCTCGAAAACCACGCCCCCCTGATCTCCGGCCTGGAAGATGGGAAAGTGATCATACGTAACCAGAAAGCCGAGGAAGTGATCCGGATTAAAGGAGGCGTAGTGGAAGTCATTAACAACAAGGTCACGGTACTGGCCGAAGCTGTTGTCGAAGCCTGATATAAAAGGAAAACAATACAAAAACAAGCCCGGAGGTACCCCACTTCCGGGCTTGTTTTTTACCAACTTTTTCATCGCACCCCCCCTTTTTACGCAGAATTTCACATTAACCTACCAATACAATAGACTATGAACCGTATACCAAAATCGATTTTGGTATATTTAATGAAATATATTATATCTTAAATAATAATATTATCGAAATATTATTTTGTTTATACGGCGACTGTAGAATTTTATTGCAAATCAAAAATTCATGCTTTTCCTATTGCCAGATTAAACAGAAGGTGGTACCTTGAAGTCACAAAATAGAGGACGGAAACAGAAAATACGAAGTCATTATATAAACTATGCTAACTGAACAAACAAAACTGAACAAATACAGCAGTGCCTTTACACAGGATCCGACACAGCCAGCCGCGCAGGCGATGCTTTACGGCATCGGCTTAACAGATGCTGATATGGAAAAAGCCCAGGTGGGTATTGCCAGTATGGGTTATGATGGGAATACCTGCAACATGCACCTGAATGATCTGGCGAAGATCGTCAAGGAAGGCGTTTGGGACAACGACCTGGTCGGACTGGTATTCAACACCATTGGTGTCAGCGACGGCATGGGCAACGGCACGTCCGGTATGCGTTATTCACTAGTAAGCCGTGACATCATTGCTGACAGTATCGAAGCCATTTGCGGCGGGCAGTATTATGACGGGCTGATTGCCATTCCGGGGTGCGACAAGAACATGCCGGGTTCGGTCATGGCAATGGGGCGCCTGGACCGGCCATCTATTATGGTATACGGCGGAACCATCGCACCGGGGCATTATAAGGGACAGGACCTGAACATTGTCTCCGCCTTTGAAGCCCTGGGACAAAAGATTGCCGGCAACCTGTCGGACGTGGATTTTATGGGTATCATCAAAAACGCCTGCCCGGGTGCGGGTGCCTGTGGCGGGATGTATACGGCTAACACCATGGCCTCTGCTATCGAAGCATTGGGTATGAGCCTCCCCTACTCCTCTTCCAGTCCGGCTACCAGCGAAGAAAAACGCCGGGAGTGCCTGGAAGCGGGTCAATATATCCGTATTCTGCTGGAGCGGGATATCAAGCCATCCGACATCATGACGCGGAAAGCATTTGAGAACGCCCTGCGCGTGATTATTGCCCTGGGAGGCAGCACCAATGCGGTACTGCATTTTATTGCGATGGGAAAAAGTGTCGGCGTCAGCATTACCCAGGATGATTTCCAGCGGATGAGTGACATCACGCCGGTCATCGCCGACCTGAAACCCAGCGGCAAATACCTGATGCAGGATCTCCATGAACACGGTGGTGTACCGGCCGTCATGAAATACCTGCTCAATGAAGGCTTGTTACACGGTGATTGTATGACTGTGACCGGAAAAACAATAGCAGAAAACCTGTCGGCTGTCACTCCGATCAATGAAATTGACCAGGATATTATTACGACGCTGGACAAGCCGGTGAAAGCTACCGGGCACCTGCAGATCCTGTACGGGAACCTGGCAGAAAAAGGCAGCGTGGCTAAAATTTCCGGAAAAGAAGGAGAACGGTTTGAGGGGCCTGCCCGCGTATTTGACGGAGAGCACGACCTGATTGCAGGGCTGGCTTCCGGCAGGGTACAATCCGGAGATGTGGTCGTCATCAAAAATGAAGGCCCGAAGGGCGCCCCCGGTATGCCTGAAATGCTGAAACCCACGTCCGCACTGATCGGTGCCGGACTGGGAAAAAGCGTGGCACTGATCACGGATGGCCGTTTCAGCGGAGGAACCCACGGTTTCGTGGTCGGGCACATCACCCCGGAAGCCTATGACGGCGGGCTGATCGGTCTGGTGCAGGATAACGATATCATTGAACTGGATGCGGTGAAGAATACCATCAACCTCAAAGTCAGCGAGGACGAAATCGCCGAAAGAAGGAAAAACTGGAAACAACCGGCACTGAAAGTCAGTAAAGGTGCCCTGTATAAATATGCAAAAACCGTATCGGACGCAACAGAAGGTTGTGTAACCGACGAATGCTGAAAACAAATATAAAATCCGCCGTCGGCCAGCCGATGGCTAAACAATCAGGTTATGAGTACACTTGAAGTATTGAAAGACACGCCGCAGCACCAGGAGGCAGACAAAGCCGATACCACACAGATCAGCGGGTCAAAAGCCGTCCTTGAGGCCCTGATAGCCGAAAACGTGGATACCATTTTCGGCTATCCCGGGGGAGCAATCATGCCGATATATGATGCTTTGTATGATTACAATGACCGTCTGAAACACATCCTGGTCCGCCACGAGCAGGGTGGTATCCATGCCGCGCAGGGATATGCCCGTACCTCCGGACGGACGGGGGTGGTCTTTGCCACTAGTGGCCCCGGGGCTACCAACCTGGTGACCGGCCTGGCTGATGCCATGATTGACAGTAATCCGATCGTCTGTATCACCGGACAGGTGTTTGCCCACTTGCTGGGAACCGACGCATTCCAGGAAACGGATGTAATCAACATCACCGCGCCGATTACCAAATGGAATTACCAAGTAACAGACGCCTGCGAAATCCCGGCAGCTATTGCTAAAGCATTTTACATCGCCCGGACCGGCAGGCCCGGACCGGTGTTGATCGACATCACCAAGAATGCACAGCTGCAATTGTTCGATTATGAAGGCTACACGCCCTGCACACATATCCGCAGCTACCGCCCTAAGCCAAAGGTGCGCACCGAGTATATTGAACAGGCAGCGACACTGATTAATGCTGCTGAGAAGCCGTTTATTCTTTTCGGGCAAGGAGTGATCCTCGGAAAAGCGGAAGAAGATTTCAGAAAATTCATTGAAAAGGCAGGTATTCCGGCGGCCGCTACCGTGATGGGGCTGAGTGCGCTGGAAACGAACCATCCGCTCTATGTCGGCATGCTGGGCATGCACGGCAACTACGCGCCGAATGTGTTGACCAATGACTGTGACGTGCTGATTGCCATTGGCATGCGTTTTGACGACCGCGTCACAGGCCGGCTAGACAAATATGCCAAACAGGCGAAAGTCATCCACCTGGATATCGATCCCGCAGAAATTGACAAGAACGTAAAAACGACCGTCGCGGTATGGGGTGACTGTAAAGAAACGCTGCCTCTGCTGACAGCGCTCGTACAGGAACGGCAGCATACCGCCTGGTTGCAGCGGTTCCGCGAACTGGAAAGCGAGGAAGTGAAGGAGGTCATCCATAACGAGCTGCATCCCACCGGGGAAGTGCTGACGATGGGGGAAGTGTTACAGATAGTGAACGAACTAACAGGCGGCGATGCCGTGATGGTGACGGACGTGGGCCAGCATCAGATGGTAACCTGCCGCTATGCCAAATTCAACCAGTCGCAAAGCAATGTTACTTCCGGTGGATTAGGGACGATGGGCTTCGGGTTGCCAGCGGCGATCGGGGCATGGTACGGCAGGCCGGACCGGACAGTCATTGCGATTATCGGCGATGGTGGCTTCCAGATGACCATACAGGAACTGGGTACCATCATGCAGTTCGGGGCGAAGGTTAAAGTCATTGTTCTCAACAACCAGTTTCTGGGGATGGTGCGCCAGTGGCAGCAGCTGTTCCACGATAAGCGCTACTCATTCGTTAACATTACCAGTCCGGATTTTGTGAAGGTGGCAGAAGGCTACCACATTCCCGGGAAAAAGGTGGAACAGCGCACGGAACTGAAAAACGCACTGAAAGAAATGCTGGACCACGATGGCGCTTACCTGTTGGAAATAATGGTCGGAAAAGAAAACAATGTCTTCCCCATGGTACCCCAGGGCAGCAGTGTCAGTGAAATACGATTGAAGTAAAGCCAGAATTAAAATTTTGACTTTTGGTTTTTAACTTTTGACTTAAAACAATGGAAAAACAGGAATATACCATTACGCTGTATACAGAGAACACCATCGGCATGATCGGCCGGATTTCCGCCATATTTTCCCGCCGGAAAATCAATGTGGAAAGTCTGAACACCTCCCCGTCGGAAGCAGAGGGTATTCACCGCTTCACGATTGTGATCCATGAGGTAGAGGAAGTCGTACGCAAACTATGCCGCCAGATAGAAAAGCAGGTGGAAGTATTAAAGGCTTATTACAACACCAATGATGAGGTCATCTGGCAGGAACAGGCGCTTTATAAAGTGCCGACAGGTATAGTGGCAGAGAAAGCACCTGTGGAACGCCTGCTGCGCCAGTACGGCGCCAGCGCGGTGGTGATCCGCAATGATTATACGGTATTTGAAACGGCCGGGCACCGGGAGGAAATCGACCGGCTGACGGAAGCACTGGCTGAGTATAACCTGATTGAGTTTGTCCGGAGTGCCCGGATTGCGATCATCAAAGACAGCGAAGGGTTCCACAAAAAACTGAAGAAATTTGAACAGGCGGAGCCTGCGGAAGAAGTGGTGGAAAACCGCTACCTCAACAAGCAGGACAAAGTGTTTACCATGTAATGATGAAGATAGCCGTACAGACCAGGAAAAATTTCATTGCACTGATGGACGAACTGACTATCGACGCGCTGAACACAGTACCCTCCGGTTTCCGTAATAATATGGTGTGGAACTTCGGGCACATCGTGGTCAGCCAGCAGGTGTTGTGCTATGAACGCGGTGGCCTCGTGCCCCGGATACCGGTGACGTTACTCGACAAATACCGGAAAGGAACCAAACCGGAAGGGTTTATCGGGCAGGATGAGGTTGACCACCTCAAGGAATTGTCGTTCAGTCTATTGGGCCAATTCACGGAAGATCTGAAAAGCAATTACTTTGAGCACTACCAGCCCTGTGCCACACATTTTGGCGTAACCCTGGAAAATATCGGGGACGCTACCCTGTTTTTCCAATGCCACGATAACATGCACCTGGGATATGCGATGGCTATCAGAAGGGCATTGGAGGGGAGGAATTTATCGTAAAAAATCGTACCTTAGCAGGCCGTTTTCGGATGGCAGACGGGGAATATATCAGTAGAAACATAAATAAGACAAAAAGTAGTAAAAATGGCAAAGATTAATTTCGGCGGAACTGTAGAAGAAGTAGTAACCCGCGAAGAATTTCCATTGGAAAAAGCACAGGAAGTGCTTAAAAATGAAACAGTAGCGGTTATTGGTTACGGTGTACAGGGCCCTGGACAGGCGCTTAACCAGAAAGATAATGGCATCAACGTCATTGTAGGACAACGCAAAAATTCCAAGACATGGGATAAGGCTGTTGCCGACGGCTTTGTTCCGGGCGAAACGCTGTTTGAAATCGAAGAAGCACTGCAAAGGGGTACCATTATCTGTTATTTATTGAGTGACGCCGCCCAGATTGAGTTGTGGCCAACGGTAAAAAAACACCTGACCCCCGGCAAAGCGCTGTATTTCTCACATGGCTTCGGTATCACGTTCAACGAGCAGACCGGTATCATCCCTCCGGACGGAGTGGACGTGTTCCTGGTAGCGCCGAAAGGATCCGGAACTTCCCTGCGCCGCCTTTTCCTGGAAGGCCGTGGCCTGAATTCCAGCTATGCTATTTACAAAGACGCAACCGGCAAAGCCAAAGACCGGGTGATTGCGCTGGGTATTGCCGTAGGAAGCGGATACCTGTTCGGAACGGATTTCAGAAAAGAGGTATTCTCTGACCTGACCGGTGAGCGTGGCACACTGATGGGCGCTATTCAGGGCATTTTTGCCGCTCAATACCAGGTACTGCGTGACAACGGCCACTCTCCTTCAGAAGCCTTTAACGAAACGGTGGAAGAACTCACCCAGTCGCTGATGCCACTGGTGGCCGAAAACGGAATGGACTGGATGTACGCCAACTGTTCTACCACGGCACAACGCGGTGCGCTGGACTGGTGGAAAAAATTCAGGGATGCAACAGCTCCGGTATTTAAAGAACTGTACGACAGTGTGGCAACCGGCAAAGAATCACAACGTTCCATCGACAGTAACAGCCAGCCGGATTACCGCGTGAAGCTGGAAGAGGAACTGAAAGAATTACGTGAAAGTGAAATGTGGCAGGCAGGTGCGGCGGTGAGAAGCCTTCGCCCTGAAAACCAACCTGCAGAAGTTTAATAGCATAAGGATTATACAGCGGTGCCCTCGAGAGGGCACCGCCTTTCTGAACATATTACTATACATTCATACAAAGACATGTTACACGATCCGAACCGCATTTATATTTTCGACACCACCCTGCGTGACGGGGAACAGGTACCGGGCTCACAACTCACCACCCCCGAGAAGATCATTATCGGGGAAGCCCTTGAATCACTGGGCGTGGATGTAATTGAGGCCGGATTCCCGATTTCCAGTCCAGGTGATTTCAAAAGTGTGGTTGAACTCTCCAAAGTAGTACGCGAGCCGGTGATCTGCGCCCTGACCCGTGCTAACAAAGGGGATATTGATTGTGCGGCAGAGGCATTGAAACTGGCAAAACGGCCGCGTATCCATACCGGTATCGGCGCATCAGATACACACATTAAATACAAATTCAACAGTACCCGCGAAGCGATACTGGAACGGGCGGTTGAGGCGGTTAAATATGCCAAACGGTATGTGGAAGACATTGAGTTCTACGCCGAAGACGCCGGCAGGGCTGATAATGTGTTCTTAGCACAAATGATCGAAGCAGTGATCGCGGCAGGTGCCACTGTAGTGAATATCCCGGATACCAACGGATATTGTCTGCCCGAACAATATGGTGCCAAGATCAGGTTCCTGAAAGAGAACGTAAAAAATATTGACCAGGCCGTGATATCCGTACACTGCCACAACGACCTGGGGCTGGCAACAGCGAACAGCATAGCCGGTGTACAAAACGGTGCCCGTCAGGTAGAATGTACCATCAACGGCATCGGGGAGCGCGCGGGTAATACTTCCCTGGAGGAAGTGGTGATGATCCTCAAAACCCACCAGTCCCTGAATTTCCATTGCGGGGTGAACAGCAAACAGCTGTATCCGCTGAGCAGCATGGTCAGCCGCATGATGCGCATGCCGGTGCAGGCAAATAAAGCGATCGTTGGCCGGAACGCCTTCGCCCACAGCTCCGGTATTCACCAGGATGGCGTACTAAAGCACCGGGAAAACTATGAAATCATGAACCCGGAGGATGTGGGTATCGACCAGTCGGAAATTATCCTCACTGCCCGCAGCGGGCGGCATGCACTGAAACACCACCTGGAACGGCTGGGCTATACCATGGACCGGATCGACCTGGATCAGGTGTACCAGCGTTTTCTGGAACTGGCGGATGTTAAAAAAGAGCTGAAAGACGATGATCTCCTGCAATTGATGGGTGGTGAAACGGAGCAGAATTTCAAAAACGGACTGACCATCAACGCTCTGCGGGTGGTAACCGGAGACCAGGATACACCGGAAGCATTTCTGAAGGTCAGCTTTAACGGAGGGGAACACGAAACAACCGCCTCGGGTAACGGACCGGTAAGTGCCACCATCAAGGCTATTGAAAAGATCACCGGCAAAAATGTCGAGATTAAGGAATTTAATATTCATTCGATCCACGGCGGAAGTGATGACGTCAGTAAGGTGGATATGCGGGTGATCTATAATGATAAATCATACATGGGCTACGGCTTCAGCACCGATATCGTCAGGGCTTCTGCCAATGCCTACCTGGATGCACTGAATAAGTTTATTTAGTGCATTCAAAAGTTAAAAGTAGAAAATAAAAAAGCCAGCACAGGTCAAAACTGAAAGCTGACCGCTGATAACTGACTGCAAAAAACAACAACTATTACATAAAATGAGCAAGACATTATTCGACAAGGTGTGGGATGCGCACGTAGTTCGCAAGATAGAAGGCGGCCCGGATGTGTTATTCATTGACCGGCACCTGATCCACGAAGTAACCAGTCCGGTTGCCTTCCTGGGTCTGCGCAACAGGGGCATCAGCGTATTGTACCCGGAGCGCACCTTTGCCACGGCCGATCATAATACCCCTACTATTAATCAGCATTTGCCGGTTGCCGATCCGCTTTCCGCCAATCAGCTGAAAGCGCTGGAAAAGAATACGACTGACTACGGGATCCGGCACTGGGGATTGGGACACTTTAAAAACGGGATTGTCCACGTCATTGGCCCGGAAAACGGCATCACCCAACCAGGTGCCACGATCGTATGCGGCGACTCCCACACATCGACACACGGTGCGTTCGGAGCCATCGCCTTCGGTATCGGTACGTCTGAGGTGGAAATGGTATTGTCCACACAGTGCATCATGCAGCCCAAAGCCAAAAAGATGCGTATTACCATCAATGGTACGCTCAGCAAAGGGGTGTTGCCCAAAGACGTGGCCCTGTTTATCATCTCTAAGCTCACGACCTCAGGAGCCACCGGCTATTTTGTGGAATATGCCGGCGACGTGTTTGAAAACATGAGCATGGAAGGCCGGATGACCGTCTGCAACCTGAGTATTGAGATGGGCGCCCGCGGTGGAATGATCGCACCGGATGCAACCACTTTCCGCTATATCGAAGGACGTGAATTCAGTCCGAAAGGCGAAGCCTGGGATAGAGCGATGGCGTACTGGGAAACCCTGAAAACCGATGCTGATGCCGTATTTGACAAAGAACTGCTCTTTGATGCCTCGGAGATTGAGCCGATGATTACTTATGGTACCAACCCCGGTATGGGAATCGGCATTTCAGACAGCATCCCGGATGCGGAGGAAGTAGAAGGGGGCGTGGCCACCTACGAAAAATCACTCGATTACATGGGATTCCATGAAGGCGAAGCAATGATCGGTAAAAAGATTGATTACGTATTTGTCGGAAGCTGCACCAACGGCCGTATTGAGGATTTCCGGGCATTCGCTTCCCTGGTGAAAGGGAAACACAAAGCGGAAAATGTAATTGCCTGGCTCGTACCCGGATCCCATGTGGTGGAGCAACAAATCAGGGAGGAGGGCCTGTTAGATATACTGACAGAAGCCGGCTTTACGCTGCGGCAGCCCGGTTGTTCCGCCTGCCTGGCGATGAACGACGACAAAGTACCTGCCGGGAAATATGCAGTAAGCACGTCAAACCGTAACTTTGAAGGCCGGCAGGGACCGGGCGCCAGAACGCTGCTTGCCAGTCCGCTGGTGGCTGCTGCGGCTGCTGTTACCGGAGTAGTAACCGATCCGAGAACCCTTATTCAATAACGTTAACATGGCATACGATAGTTTCAATATATTAACAAGCACCGCGGTTCCGCTTCCGATTGAAAACGTGGATACCGACCAGATCATCCCTGCACGGTTCCTGAAAGCAACTGAGCGGGTCGGATTCGGTGATAATCTTTTCCGCGACTGGCGCTATAACCCGGACAACACCCCGAAAAGTGACTTTGTGCTCAACAACCCGGTTTACCAGGGTAAGATCCTGGTCGGCGGCAAGAACTTCGGTTCCGGCTCATCCAGGGAACACGCTGCCTGGGCTATTTATGACTATGGATTCCGTTGTGTGGTATCCAGTTTCTTCGCCGATATATTCCGGAATAACTGCCTGAATATCGGCGTACTGCCCGTACAGGTAAGCGCCGGCTTCCTCGAAAAGGTATTCGCGGCAATCTATGCCGATCCGGAGACGGTGCTGGAAGTAAACCTACCGGAGCAAATCATTACGTTGCTGGCAACCGGGGAAAAAGACTCGTTTGATATCAACAGCTACAAAAAAGAAAATATGCTGAACGGTTTTGACGACATCGACTACCTGCTCAACATCAAGGCCGATATACAACAATTTGCGGGAAAGCTTCCGTTATAACAAATGGAAAGAAGGAAAATAGAAATCATGGACACCACGTTGCGCGATGGCGAACAAACGTCGGGTGTATCATTTTCTGTTTCAGAGAAACTTACCATCGCACAGCTTCTGCTGGACGAATTGCGCGTTGACCGTGTAGAAGTAGCTTCGGCACGTGTTTCAGACGGGGAATTCGAGGCGGTCAGGGCGATTACGGAATGGGCCGGCAACCACGCCTGCCTGGATGGTGTGGAAGTACTGTCTTTTGTAGATAACGGCGTTTCAGTCGACTGGATGCAACGGGCCGGGGTCCGGATACAGAATTTACTGACAAAGGGTTCGCTGAACCACCTGACACACCAGCTGAAAAAAACACCGGAACAACATTTTGAGGAAATTGCAGACGTTATTGAACGGGCCGGGAAAGCCGGTATCACCACCAATGTTTACCTGGAGGACTGGAGCAATGGCATGCGGCACTCTCCGGAATATGTCTTCCGCTATCTGGACTTCCTGACCGCCCAGCCCGTCAGGCGGGTGCTATTACCCGATACGCTGGGGATCCTCCGGCCGGATGAAACGTATCAGTATATCTCACTGTTAGTAGCGCGCTATCCATCGGTTCATTTTGATTTCCATGCCCATAATGACTACGACCTGGGAACAGCGAACGTATTGGAGGCAATAAAGGCCGGTGTAAAGGGATTGCACCTCACCGTGAACGGCATGGGTGAACGGGCCGGCAACGCCCCACTGGCAAGCGCCGTAGCGGTGATCAATGACTTTTTACCGGAGATCAGGACCGATGTGAGGGAATCCTCTATCTACACCGTCAGCAAACTGGTGGAAACCTTCTCAGGCATCCGCATCCCGGCAAATAAGCCGATTGTAGGGGATAACGTCTTTACACAGACAGCGGGTATCCATGCCGATGGCGACAATAAAAAGAACCTGTACTTCAACGATCTGCTCCCCGAACGGTTTGGAAGAAAACGCCGCTACGCGCTGGGCAAAACTTCCGGCAAGGCCAATATTGAGAAGAATCTGCAGGAACTGGGCCTCAAACTGAATGACGAAGACCTGAGAAAAGTAACCCAGCGGGTAATTGAACTCGGGGATAAAAAGCAGATTGTCACCAAAGAAGACCTGCCGTATATCATATCGGACGTACTGGCTACCAAAGCCAACGAAGAGAAAATACTCGTTGAATCGTATGTGCTGACCAATTCGAAGGGCCTGCGCCCTTCGGCAACCATTGCCGTCCGTATCAACGGCGAGCTGTTTGAAGAGCACGCACAGGGTGACGGGCAGTTCGACGCGTTTATGAACGCACTGACGAAAGCCTACTCCAAAAATCAGATCAGGCTTCCCAAGTTGGTGGACTATACCGTTCGGATCGCCCCGGGCAGCGACTCGGATGCGTTATGCGAAACAACCATTACCTGGGAAACGGCCGATAAAACATTCCGGACGCGGGGCCTGGATTCAGACCAGACGGTCTGCGCAATCAAGGCGACTGAAAAAATGCTGAACATCGTACTGGAAATCAGCACTCCGAAACAGGAAAAAGTAGCCGTCTGACGACACAAATTCCATAAGTAATAACAAACAAAAACATACAACAAGAATCACACATGAAGTTACATATCGCACTGCTCGCCGGTGACGGAATCGGACCTGAAGTAATTGACCAGGCCGTTAAGGTAGTAAACGCTGTTGCTCAGAAATGCAACCATGAAATAAACTGGACATCGGCCCTGACAGGTGCTGCTGCTATTGACGCGGTCGGTGACCCCTACCCTGACGAAACACACGAAATATGTATGGCTGCTGATGCGGTACTGTTCGGTGCCATCGGCCATCCGCGTTATGACAATGATCCGAAAGCGCCTGTACGCCCCGAACAGGGCCTGCTGAAAATGCGCAAAAAACTGGGATTGTTTGCCAATGTGCGCCCCACCTTTACCTTCCCGTCCCTGATCGACAATTCGCCCCTGAAAAGGGAACGCATTGAAGGCACGGACCTGATCATCCTGCGTGAACTGACCGGCGGTATCTACTTTGGTGAGCGTGGCCGGAAAGATAACGGCGATACGGCTTTTGACACCTGCACCTATACCCGCGAAGAGGTTCAGCGCCTGGCAAAGCTGGGCTTTGAGATGGCTATGAGCCGCGGAAAAAAACTGTGTTGCGTGGACAAGGCTAATGTGCTCGAAAGTTCACGTCTCTGGCGTGAAACCGTACAGGACATGGAAAAAGACTATCCGGAAGTGACGGTCAGCTATGAATTTGTGGACGCAGTAGCCATGCGCCTGATTCAATGGCCCAGCTCCTACGATGTGCTGATCACGGAGAACCTGTTCGGTGATATCCTGACGGACGAAGCCTCGGTTATTTCCGGGTCGATGGGACTGATGCCTTCGGCTTCCAAAGGTATTCATACGTCCCTCTACGAACCGATCCACGGCTCATACCCACAGGCGGCCGGAAAAGATATTGCCAACCCGCTAGCTACCGTACTTTCAGCTGCTATGATGTTTGAAGACGCATTCGGACTGAAGGACGAAGCGGAACTGATCCGGGCCGTTGTCAACAAATCCCTTGCAGAAGGGATCGTTACCGAGGACCTGGCCGGTAAGAACAAAGCATATAAAACCAGTGAAGTGGGCGACTGGCTGACCGCCAACCTCTAATCCGTCATCCGGTTATGGATCCGCTCGCACTATCCCAGGCTGTTGTTGCCGCAGCGGCCCGCCTGCAACGGGTGGTTGCACGTACGCCCCTGCAGTATAACGAGCGCTTATCCGCCAAATACCAGGCAGAGATCTACCTGAAACGGGAAGATCTGCAGGGAGTTCGCTCCTACAAGCTGCGTGGGGCCTATAATATGATCAGCCAGCTGGACCAGGAACACCTTGCCAAAGGCGTGGTATGTGCCAGTGCGGGAAACCATGCACAGGGAGTTGCTTTTTCCTGCCGGAAACTGCACACCAGAGGAGTGATCTTCATGCCGGAGATCACTCCCAAACAAAAGATTGACCAAACGATCCTGTTTGGCGGCGACATGATTGAGATTGTCCTCGTAGGCGATACATTTGACGATTGCCTGCAGGAAGCCCTGACCTATACGGAAACGCATGGGATGACGTTCATCCCCCCTTTTGACGATCTCCGTATCATCGCAGGCCAGGGAACGGTTGGTAAAGAAATAATGGAGGACCTGCCGGATGCAGACTCCGTGATCTTCCCGGTCGGTGGCGGTGGCCTGATTGCCGGCGCCGGAACATACCTGAAGCTGGCCAGCCCCCGGATTCGTATCATTGCGGCCGAGCCATTGGGAGCCCCTTCCCTGACAGCAGCTATCGAAGCGGGAGAACCGGTTACCCTGGAAACCATTAACCGCTTTGTAGATGGTGCCGCCGTAAAGCGAATCGGTACCCTGACATTTGACCTGGCACGTCCGCTGATGGATGAGGTATTGCTCGTGCCGGAAGGCAAAGTATGTACGTCCATCCTGAAACTATATAATGAAGAAGCGATCGTAGCGGAGCCTGCGGGAGCGCTTTCCGTGGCGGCGCTTGACCTTTGCGCAGCATCGCTCAAAGGCAAAAAAGTAGTCTGTGTGATCAGTGGCGGCAATAACGATATTGCCCGGATGCAGGAGATCAAAGAGCTGTCGCTGCTGTATGAAGGACTGAAGCATTATTTTATCGTTCGTTTCCCTCAACGGCCGGGGGCGTTGAAACTCTTTGTTAATGAGGTGCTCGGCCCGCAGGATGATATCACACGGTTTGAGTTCATTAAGAAAACCGAACGCGAAAGCGGTCCGGCACTGGTGGGTGTGGAATTGCAGCATGCGGAAGATTATGCAGAGCTGATCAGCAGAATGCGCACACACCGGTTTGACTTCAAGGAAATCAACCAGGACCAAACCCTGTTTGAATACCTGATCTAAGCGTCCCGTTTTTTTCTCCGGATCACTTCATTTCTGAAGCACCTGATGATCAAGCAGCAATATTATGCAATCATTGTTTTGTCATTTCCGGTGTTAATAATCCACCGTCTGTTGATAACAATTCCACACAAGCAACCGCTTTAAAGTGCAACTTTGTGTGTAGTCAAAAAACGACGACTAACCGGTATCTACCGGCCGGCACACCGTTTTTTGACTGGGGTTTCAATTTTTTCACAAACATAATTCTATTCACATGACCAGGATTCTAAAATTCGAGAAAAGCGACTGCGTTCCCTGCAACCAGGTTTCCGATTATCTTGACCGCAAAGGTATCAGCTATGAGAAGGTAAATCCATTTGACAAACCGGAACTGGCCATGCAATATAAAGTCAGATCGGTACCTACAGTGATCGTACTGAAGGGCAGCGAGGAAACACATCGCATTACCGGCTTCAAGCCGGAAGAACTTTCTGCCTTGCCATCTGTTTCCTGATCATATACCAATAAATTCTGTGCTATGGAATGGATCTATTATGACAGCAAAACGGGAAACGTTGAACGTTTTGTCCAGAAAATCACCTCACTGATTAACTGGAAAGCAGTAAAAATACATCCGGATATGCAGATAACGCATCCGGGACACCTGATCACGTTCACAACCCGGTTCGGGGAAGTGCCTGAAACCACCATCGGCTTCATGCAGCAGGCCGGAGCGCTTGTCCGCTCCGTATCATCCAGCGGGAACCGCAACTGGGGCCGGAATTTCGCCGTGGCAGGCAACAAACTGGCTGAACGGTATGAGCTGCCGTTACTGCTGAAATTTGAGCTGTCGGGAACGATGGAGGACGTGAAACAATTTATTAACCTCATAAAAAATAATCATGATTACAAAAAAATGGATATTGCTTAACAATGAAATCATGATAAAGAAAGACGATGAGTTCAGCCTCAATAAAGACAAGGAGGCTGTACGGTCGTATTTTCTGGACTATGTGAATAAGAATACGGTATTCTTTTACACGCTGAAAGAAAAAATTGATTACCTGATCGAGCAAAACTACTATATCAATTTCTACGAATGGTTTACCTTCGAAGAGATGGAGCAGGTGTATGATTTTGTTTTTGCAAAGAAATTCAGGTTCCCGTCTTTCATGAGTGCCTTTAAGTTCTTCCAGAGTTATGCCCTGCGTGATGATTCGGGAGAAAAATTCCTGGAGCGGTATGAGGATCGTGTGGTAGCCGTTTCTTTATTCCTGGCCAGACAGGAAGGGGTAGATCATGCCCTGCAATATGCCGAATTGCTGATCAACCAGGAATACCAGCCTGCGACACCGACATTCCTCAATGCGGGCAAAAAACGTTCGGGAGAACTGGTTTCCTGCTTTCTGGATGAGATAGGTGATAACCTGAATGGTATCGGTTATGCCATTGACTCAGCCATGAAGCTCTCTTCCATCGGAGGCGGGGTCTCCTTTAATATTTCCAAGATCCGTGCGCGGGGAGAGGCCATTAAAGGGGTCGAAGGTCGTGCCGGCGGCGTACTGCCGATCATGAAGATCCTGGAAGATACGTTTTCGTACGCCAATCAATTGGGCCAGCGCCCGGGTGCCGGGGCTGTTTACCTGAATATTTTCCACTCAGACATCGAAGAGTTCCTGGACTGCAAGAAGATCAACGTGGATGAGAAAGTGCGTATCAAATCACTTTCCATCGGCATCATTGTTCCGGATAAATTCATGGAGCTGGCGGAAAAAGACGAGCCCTGCTACCTCATCTACCCGCACACCGTGGTACAGGAATATGGCAAGTACCTGGATGAACTGGATATGGACGAGATGTATGACCAGCTGATTGCCAATCCGAAAATCCGGAAACGCAAGATCAATGCACGGCACTTACTGGTCAAGATCGCGCAGACGCAGAAAGAAAGCGGGTATCCGTATATTTTCTTCAAAGAAAATGCGAACCGGCAACATGCGCTGAACGGTATCGGGCAGGTAAAGTTCTCCAACTTATGTACCGAGATCATGCAGGTATCGGAGGTCTCAGATATTACCATCTACGGCCAGCAGGACACGATCCGCTATGGCATCTCCTGTAACCTGGGGTCATTGAATATTGCCACTGTTATGGACAACAAACGCGTAGAGCAGGCGGTTAAAACTGCGATGCGCTCCTTAACGGTCGTTTCCGATGTAACCAATATCGAGATGGTTCCGTCCATCCAGAAAGCCAACCGTGAGCTGCACAGCGTGGGTCTCGGCGCCATGAACCTGCATGGGTATCTGGCAAAAAACTTCATCATGTATGAAAGTGAAGAAGCACTTGATTTCTGTAATGTCTTCTTCATGATGATGAACTTCTATTCCCTGCAGTGCTCCATGGAGATTGCCCGCGAACGAAAAACCACCTTCCTCGGCTTTGAAAAAACAGCCTATGCAGATGGCAGTTATTTCGACCAGTACCTGGAAAACGATCACTATCCTGCTACGGAAAAAGTAGCATCGCTGTTTGAAGGCATTCACATCCCGACGAAAGCAGACTGGGAAGAGCTGAAAAAACAAGTCGGGGAGCATGGCATCTACCACGCCTACCGGCAGGCCATCGCGCCGAACCAGTCCACCTCCTATATCATGAACGCCACCGCTTCGGTCATGCCTATTGTGGATATCATTGAAGTACGTGAGTACGGCGATAGTACCACGTACTATCCGATGCCTTACCTGACCAACGATAATTACTTCTTCTACAAATCGGCCTATGATATGGACCAGATGAAAGTCCTGAAGTTAATATCCGTTATCCAGCGCCACATTGACCAGGGCGTATCCACGATCCTTCATACCAATAGCAAGGATACGACCCGCGATCTGGCAAAATATTATATATACGCCCATAAAGTGGGGCTTAAATCACTGTATTATACCCGTACGCGGAAAGCAACTATTGACGAGTGCATCAGCTGTTCGGTTTAACCCGCAGCTCATCATACCAATGCCAGCTGTTCCTGAAAACAACAGCTGGCATTTTCGGCTCCGGCCGGGCATCTTTTTTCAGGTACTCTTTTACAGGAGGGTTTTAACTTTTTAATTTTGACTTTTTAATTTTCTCACATGAAAGAAGCAGCATACAGGGCCGTCAACTGGAACACGCCTGATAACGATTACGCCGGCATGTTCTGGGAGCAGAATATCCGGCAATTCTGGGTTGATACCGAATACATTCCCTCCAAAGATATTGACAGCTGGAAAAGCCTCAGCCCCGAGATGCGCGAATGTTACAAAAAGGCACTTGGGGGCCTGACATTACTGGATACGCTGCAAAGCCATACCGGCATGCCGAAAATTATTGACCACATCCAGTCACTGCAGAATAAAGCGGTCTTATCGTATATGTGTATGATGGAGGCGATCCACGCCAAATCTTACTCCACCATTTTCACCACCGTAGCTACCACACAGGATATTGAAGATATTTTTGAATGGGTCCAGAAAAACAAATACCTCCAGTTTAAAGCGGCTACTATTGATACGCATTACCGGGCCCTGGAAAAGCCGAATGTGACGCAGGAGGATCTCTTTATGGCCCTGGGAGCTTCGGTACTGCTGGAATCGTTCCTGTTTTACAGCGGCTTCTTTATACCGTTGTGGCTGTGCGGACAGGGACAGATGGTAGCCAGCGCGGACATCATCAAAAAGATTGTGGCTGATGAGTCTATCCACGGTGTCTTTGTGGGCCTGCTGGCACAGGATATTTACAAGAAGTTGCCCAAGCCGGAAAAAACAAAGCAAAAGCTGGTTGACCTGCTGAATAAACTATATGAAAATGAGCTGAAGTATACCGAGGAAATTTATACGGACGTCGGACTGACGGCAGAAGTAAAAGAGTACGTGCGCTACAATGCCAACAAAGCCATGATGAACCTGGGCTTCGAAGAATTGTTTGAAGTCAAAAATGTAAATCCCATCGTGCTGAACGGACTGAACCTGGAAACAACGCAGCACGACTTCTTCTCCAAAAAATCCACAAACTACGAAAAGGCTACTGAAATCGTCCACCTGCGCGACGAAGATTTTGTGATGGATACGACTATTAATGTCTGAACAGAAGCAGCCGTCAGAATGAATCCCTTTCTATCAGCAGAAAGGGATTCTCTATACGCGCTTTACGCCCCCGCAGTACCATATCCGCCATGGATATACCCATCTGCCTGAAATCCGGACTGATCGTGGTGATACCTTCCGCGATGATACTTTTCAACGGTGTCTCGTTGTAAGAAATAATCCCCAGTTCTTTACCCAGTTCCCAACCTTTATCTTTTGCTGCCAGGATCAGTCTGACAAGGTCATTATCATCCATCGCGACACAAAGGTCCCCGGGCAATGGCTTGAACGTATCCGTTTCCCTGACAACAAGCCCTTTTCCCTTGTGTTTCTCAAAAAAGCGGTTGAATCCGGTGATCACCTCATAATTTCTCATGTTGCCCGAAAACAACAGGATCACCCGGTTATACCGTTCCAGCCGGTCTGTAACAGACTGTAAGAACGCATAAATGTCCCGTTCATAATGCTGGCATACACACGGATACAGCTCACCAAACTGCTTCAGTCCGGTATCCAGTATATAGAGGTTCCGCTGATCCAGCTGTTTCAGTATGTGTTCCGTCTGCCGGTGGGTTTCCGGCATAATAACGAAAGTATTATAGTGGGAGGCGTGGTTCTGAATCAACGTTTCAAACACCCCTATATGATGGTGATGGAAGTAGATATCAACCGTTGCCTGGTTTTTTAATTTACTGATAAAGGCGTTATAAAACACCTCCCGGTAGGGGTTATAGGTACTCATCAGTAAAAAAATGTTCTTTTTACCAACCGGCCGGGCATTCATAACAAAATACCCCTTCCCAGGGACCGAATCAATAATACCCAGGCCACGCAATTCATTATAGGCTTTGAAAATAGAACCCCTTGCCACGGAAAACCGGGCCGCTACCGCATTGACAGACGGGATCACATCACCCTGTACGAGCGTGCCATTCGATATACCCTCCTGAATAGAAGCAACGATCTGCTTATAAATGGGCGTTGCTAAGGCAGTATCTATAGTAATAATCCTCTGATCTCTTTTCTCTGTACTCATGCCTCCGATTTGCGCCGCAAAATAAAATTTTTCCGCCACATTGTTTGCATCATAAAAATGGATTCTATAATATTGTACTGGTACATACTGGTACACAAAAATATATTAAACATTGAATTCCTTCTTAACGCCAAATTAATAAACAAAATCACTGTGTTTCAAAATAAAATGGAATTTGTAAAAGTTACGGAACAGGCATCATCCTATCGGCATCTGGAAAAAATGACGACGGAAGAAGTGCTCACAAATATCAACACGGAAGACAAAACGGTACCGTATACCATTGAAAGGTCCATTCCGGATATTACTGCTCTGGTTGACGTCGTAAAAGAAAAATTACTGACCGGGGGCCGGCTATTTTATATCGGCGCCGGAACCAGCGGACGCCTGGGTGTATTGGATGCGAGCGAGTGCCCACCAACATATGGTGTTTCCGCCTCGCTGGTGATCGGTATTATGGCGGGAGGCGACGCAGCGCTTCGTCACGGTATCGAAGAGGCGGAAGACGACGAAGACCTTGGCTGGGCAGACCTGCATGCACATAACGTTTCACCCAAAGATGTGGTGATCGGGATAGCAGCCAGCGGCACCACACCTTACGTGGTTGGCGCCCTGCGCAATGCACAGCAGGCAGGGATAACAACAGGATGTATCGTTTGCAATCAGGGATCGCCCGTAGCCCGCTACGCAGATCATCCTATAGAATTAGTCGTCGGTCCGGAGTTTGTATCAGGCAGTACACGCATGAAAAGCGGAACTGCCCAAAAACTGGCATTGAATATGATTTCTACAGCCGCGATGATCGGCATCGGCCTGGTGGAAGATAACCAGATGGTCAACATGCAGATCAGCAATAACAAACTGGTTGACCGCGGCGTACGGATGATCATGAAACAAGCAGGTATTGCTGATTACGAGGCAGCTAAATCGGCCCTGCTGAAACATGGCAGTGTAAGGCTGGCCGTGCGGGACTTTATTCACATCTGACATACGATATCATGGCAAATGTTATAACAGCATACCGTCATCATGAACAATCCGGCTATACACGGCAGATTGTGCTGATTGGTATTTTCTTTTTCATATTCGGGTTTATTACCTGGATCAATGGTACACTGATCCCGTATCTGAAAATTGCCTGTCAGCTGGAAGAGTGGCAGGCGTACCTGGTGGCATTTGCCTTCTATATCGCTTACACGATCATGGCGCTGCCTTCCGGAAGACTGCTCCGGCACACCGGCATGATCGGGGGGATGAAATGGGGTTTAATGATCATGGCGGCAGGCTGCCTGTGTTTTATTCCTGCCGCATTGCACCGTGAATACCTGATTTTCCTGATAGGTTTATTCATTATGGGTACCGGACTGACTGTACTGCAGACTGCGGTTAATCCGTATATTACGTTACTCGGACCATCGGCAAGTGCTGCCCGGCGGATCAGCATCATGGGCATCTGCAACAAATTCGCCGGTGTGATCGCACCGATTATTTTCGGCGCGATCATATTAAATAACGCCGGTGGTTTAATGGAAGAACTGGAACGGTTGGGGCCGCAGGCGCTGGAAGCCCGGCTGGACGTGCTGGCCCGCGAAGTGATCGTACCCTATTGCGTATTGGCTGTTATACTGGTTGCAATAGCCTATCTTATCCGTTTTACGCACCTCCCGGAAATAGATGTTCCGGCTGAGGGTGAGGTTGCTGACACCGTGCAGGGCCTGCCCGGCAAGCAGTTTATCCTGCGTATGACGACCGGATTCATCGCTATTTTCTGCACAGTAGGAGTTGAAGTGGTAGCCGGTGATACTATTGGTACTTATGGGATGTATCATGGCATCGATCTGGATATTTCCAAAATGCTCACTTCCTATACCCTGGCTGCCATGATGACCGGCTATGTAATCGGCACCTTTGCTATCCCCCGCTTCATCAGTCAGGAAAAAGCTTTCATCACATCCAATATCCTGGCTTTGATCGTCCTGTGTGGTATTCTGACACTGCCCGGAACATCATCGGTTTACAGCGTGGCGCTGCTGGGTTTTACCAATGCGTTATTATGGCCGGCCATATGGCCACAGGCGTTACGGAATCTGCGGGGAAAACAACTGCATCGTATTTCCGCCGTGCTGATCATGGGTATCGCGGGCGGGGCAATTATGCCGATGGTATACGGGTGGGCAACCACTGTTGTCGATAACCAGTTGGCTTACCTGACGCTTGTCCCCTGTTACCTGTACAACATGTGGTACTGGAGCGTCGGGGAAAGGGAACGCCGGCAGTCTGCCATAAAGTAAAAAATAAACAAATGAAAGGAGGTAATATAAACCCAAACAACACCCAAAACCATGGGGATGTATATCCCTGCTTCTTAAGAACAACCATACTAACTATTCATTAATCAATACATAACAATTATGAAAAAAACACATATGTACATAAGCAAGGAGAAGAGCAGATGTGACTATCTGACAACCCAATCTGACTATTTCCCGGTGATAGCCAGATTTTATTAAAAAAATACATTAATTAACTTTGGATGCAATGACTATAGGAACAACACACATGAAAGACTTTTCAACCGCGCACCACCTGGTATCTGATCTCTTCACCTGGCCATCTACTCCGGACGAATGGGACCAATACCGGCTTACTGATGACCAGATCCGTTTTTATCACGATCAGGGATATATCAGCAACATCAAACTACTAAATGACCGGCAGATTGACCAATTACAGCAGGAGTTATCGGAAATAGCCGATCCGCAGCATCCGGGCAATGCACTGTTCCACCAGTTCTATTCCAACGAGTCGTCAGACCCCAACGCCGTGCTTTTCCATGCGCTGGGTGCGTGGCGGATCACCCCGGGCTTCCATGATATCCTTTGGAACCCGGCTTTTGTGATGGCGGCCAGCCAACTGCTGGATGACAAGCCCGTCCGGTTCTGGCATGATCAGCTGTTCTGCAAACCTGCCCGTCACGGCGGTGTGGTAGCCTGGCATCAGGATTATTCATACTGGACCCGCACGGTGCCCATGCAACACCTGACCTGCTGGGTCGGGCTTGACAATGCCACGACCGAAAACGGATGCCTGCACTACATCCCAGGAAGCCACCAGTGGGGATTGCTGGAAAAACCTGAACTGGCCGGCGAGATGGACGGTTTGCTTCATTCGCTGACAGAAGAACAGAAAGAGGCTTTTAAACCGGTAGCCATCGAACTCAAAAAAGGGTACGGCACCTTCCATCATCCGCTGATGGTACACGGGTCTTATGCCAATCATTCGGCAAATATGAGACGGGCTTTCGTCCTGAACGTCGTGGCAGACGGCACCATTTCTGATACGGACAGCGAACTTATGCCGGGAGCTCCCGCCATACCAAAAGGCCAGGCGCTGGGCGGACAGTTCCATCCGTTGTTATCCGACCAGGCGACAGACAATAATTAAAAAACGCAACAACCTATGTCAGGGCCTTGGATGGCAGATGCGTGTCGATGATACTGCAGCCTACCGTATATTTCGGATAAATGAGTATACTTGCGTCTGATGACTGACGTTTCCTTCATACAAAGCCTGTTCGTGCTGGCGGTGGGTATCGTGCTGATCGTGCTCCTGACCACCCGATACAAAATGCACGCGTTCTTTGCCCTGCTGCTGGCCTGTCTGGTCGTCGGCCTGGGGCTGAACATGCCTTTCACAGACCTGCTGGCTACCGGCAAAACCGGGTTCGGCCATATTATCGGTGCATTGGGACTGATCATCGTTTTCGGAACCACACTGGGGATGATCCTGGAACATACCGGCGCCACACTGGTGCTGGCTAACGCTATCCTGCACCTGACCGGACAGCGCCGGGGGGCGCAGGCGATGAATATCACCGGTTATGTGGTGGGGTTACCCATTTTCTGTGATTCCGGTTATATCGTGCTGAGCGGACTGAATAACAACCTCGCACGGCGTACCGGCACAGCCATGGCACTGATGGCGGCATCCCTGGCATCAGGGCTGTATGCCGTCCATTGTCTCCTGCCACCCCATCCCGGTGCGGCGGCGGCCACGGCGACCCTGGAAGCAGATTTCGGCCGCGTCATCCTGTACGGTATGCTGGTTGCCATTCCCACCGCCTGCAGCGGATGGCTATGGGCACGGTATGCCGTCCGCTCATTGCCGGCACCCGTCATGGAGACCGGGCAACAGGAAATACCGGACACCCCTCAGCCACTGCCCTCCCTGCTTTTGTCCGTACTGCCCGTAGCAGTACCCATCCTGCTCATCGGCATCCGGTCGTTTACCACAGCGGATGGGTCTTCTTCCTTTCCGGTGCGTATGGTACAGGCCATCGGTACACCTGAAGCAGCCCTGGGCCTCGGTATCCTGCTGGCCATTGCGGGGAAGCGGACCTGGAAAAAAGAAGATTTCAACACCCTGTTACGTAACGCAGTGGAAAAGGCGGGCGATATCCTGCTGATTATAGGGGCCGGTGGCGCCTTCGGGGCGCTGATTGCCCAGGCCCACCTCGGCCAGCACCTGGCCGGCAACAGCATGGTCAGTAACATGGGCCTCTTCTTTCCGTTCCTCGTGGCGGCAGTCCTTAAAACGGCACAGGGCTCTTCTTCCGTAGCTATCATTACGGCCGCCACCATGGTACTGCCGATGTTGCCTTTCTTGGGGCTTGACCATGCGATGGGCAGGGTCTTCGCCGTACTGGCCATGGGAGCCGGCTCGATGATGGTGTCCCATGCCAATGATTCCTATTTTTGGGTGATTTCCCGGTTTTCGGGTGTCGGCATGGCCGCCATGCTGCGTGTGTATACCGTCGCTACACTGCTGATGGGACTGGTTGCAGTCAGCACCGTCTACCTGCTATCCCTCTTTTTTTAACATTTACCCGATTACCCCATGCATATCCTTGTCGCACCCAACGCCTTTAAACACAGCCTTGATGCCCGGGCGGCCGCAGCGGCTATCCGCGACGGCTTCCTGCAAAGCCGTCTCCGCTGCCGGGTGACCTGTTTCCCCATCGGCGACGGCGGTGACGGCACCTGTGCACTGATCCACGACCGGCTGAACGGAACGCTGGTCACCCACACCGTTTCCGGACCACTGGGCAAGCCCACCACAGCGGCCTACAGCCTGGTACACAACGGAACGACCGCTGTTATGGAGATGGCTGACGCATCGGGAATCCGGTTGCTGGCACCGGAAGAGCGGAATCCGCTGGATGCGTCCAGCGCCGGAACCGGCGAACTGATCCGGCACGCGCTTAGTCGCGGTGTTCAACAGGTTATCCTGGGTATGGGAGGCTCCGCCACCGTGGATGGAGGATGCGGGATCCTGCATGCCCTGGGTGCACGCTTCCTGGATGAAAAGGATCAGGAGCTCACGCCAACACCACGCGGCCTGCAGCAGCTGCACCGGATCGACCGAAGCAGCATGGACAGCAGGCTGCAGCACACCGCCATCACTATCCTCTGCGACGTAGAAAACCGCCTGCTGGGAGCACAGGGTGCCGCAGCCGTATTCGGACCGCAAAAGGGTGCTTCGCCGGTGGATGTGGAGGTACTGGAGTTGTTCCTGAACAGGCTCAACGGGGTTGTCCGGCGCGAAACCGGTAAGGATATGGCAGCCGTCGCTTCCGGAGGTACCGCGGGCGGTGCCGCAGCCGGCCTGTATGCATTGGCCAACGCGCGACTGGTAAACGGCATTGACCATTTCCTGCAACTGACCGGCTTTGAAGCGGTATTGGCAACGGCCGACTGGCTGGTTACCGGCGAAGGCAGCCTGGATGAACAGACACTGGGCGGCAAGGGGCCCTTTGGTGTGGCACAGCTGGCCCGGCAACACGGTATTCCTATTATCGGCATAGCTGGCAGGATCCCGCCGGAACCATCGAAGGAATTATTGGATTTGTTTCCGGTATTATTACCCATCAGCCATGAAGCCCTGACACTGCAGGAGGCGCTTGACCATACCGCAGACAACCTGCGACGAACGGCACAGGCTGCCGGCAACCTGATTGCCTCGGCGCAGCAAACAAATTCCCGTTAACATTTGTACTTCTCCACCGACTTGTTTTCCCATTCTGTTTGCTTCCGGTACAGACCGAAAGACGTCAGTCTGTGCCTAATCTCACCTCGCACCATGTATTCGAAGATCCGGGATCAGCATTTGCAATACACTCTTCGTAAACTTCCTGATTATTACCGAAGGCTGATAACGCTACATTAATTCGGACCGGCAAGCGATCGTTCTTTTTCATCCCCTCAAAAGGCACCATCAGCCCCACATCGTATCCGTCGTCCCGGTGCTGCAACGCCATTTGTATTCCTGGCCTTTCCACCTCATTCCACCCCCCGTCACTACCTTCGAAAAGCCTGAATGTACCATCAGCTTTACACTGGATCTTATAAATACCCTTTTCCGGTCTAAGCAGGCATTGGTTAAACGCATCGACATAAACAGTAACACCTGTCTTTTCCCGAAAGTTAAGTGTTTCACCGCCGGAATTTACTTCCATACTAAACAACAGGGAATTGTCATTATGCGTCACTCCTGCCTGTAATTGCGTCATACCCTTATGTCCGATAAAAATCGGTTTGTCGCCAACACGATCCGATGCGTCTGGTTTCTTATTGGCATGTTCACTTACCTTCCGTGAGGTCAATTCCGGTATAACCCGTCCCAGTATCATCCAAGCTCCGATATTACCCCCGGCAAAATTAGTGGCCGACGATGCAACAACGGTTTTATCATCCCACAATGAGATCGAATTCCACTTCGCCTCTTTATCCGGTGGAACGGCGAAAGGCTGGGTAATTTTATTAAAGTTTCGACCACTGGTATCGCCAATAGCGACTTCCATCGTCGATTTTTCCCAATTACTGCTTCTTCCCCGTGTCGTTTGGTAAGAAAGTATCACTTCACCTGAAGGGAGTTTTGCCACATAGGGTGCACCAGCATAAACGGCATCAGGAAGCTTCTCTTCCAGAGCATATTGGCGCTGGAAACTGCTATCAAGAACAGGCTTGTTCCATGGCATCGCCAATGGCGTTCGTACGATATACGGTTTAAACTCGCCTGCGACATTGTCTTCTATTGCAAGCAGAATTTCATCCCCCACGATAATTGGCACCGGCATACCGTCTCTCTTTTCTTTGCGAAAACACACTATACGTGGCGGAACCCACGAATTTCCATTGTCCTGGGATACCATCACCGATATTTCCTGCTCGTCGGAAGATGTGTAAGGTGCTTCATTGGCAAAATACATATGAAGTTCTCCATCCGGCAATTGCAGGAAAGCAGGTTCCCAACAGCCATTACTGAACGTAAGGCCCCCACTGAAAATCACCTCCGGCTGCGTCCACGATTTGCCTTTATCTGAACTTTTTGTAATGGCGATCGAAAAAGGTGCGATGCCGTCTTTTTGCGGGCGATAGTTACAGGCTGCTATCCAACAGCCATTTGTCAACTCAATGATCTCCATATTAGCTATACGTATCCGCACCGAATCCCCGTTAATACCGACCGCAGTAAATGCTTTAAAAAGCATCTTAGGATCCCTCCATTGTTTCTCGTTATCAACGGTTTGTATTAGCTCTCCGTTCCCCTCAGCTTCATATACAGCGACAGCTCGTCCATCACTGAACCGCTTTACTCTCGGGTAACCTGCGTAGGACAGATTTCGGTTGTTCCGCGGCGCAAGTTGCTGGATAGATCTGAAGTCCCAAGCAATACGTACACCCCGGACTGGCGGTTTCCTGACATTGGCCTGTCCATACGTTCGTGTGCCAGCCGACAGCGATAGAATCAGCATGACAAAAATCAAAAAAGGGTATCGTAACATTACGAAATATATAACTGAACGGAGATACGCATCTTTCCTGTTTTCAACGATAATTTCTTAAAACTTCCTACCCAAAACGTCATCACATATATTCATTTGCCAAAATTAAAGGCATTTCCATAGCCATCTATTCCGTAAAAGCACTCATCTGTCAACCAGATTGTAACGGACCCCCAGACTGAACCACCTGCCCGGCATCGGGACGGCCGCTGCTTCAATATACGTGACATCAAAGATATTCTGCGCATCCAGGTACACGGATAACGGGTTAAAACGATAGGCCACACGCATGTCCCCTATGAAGTAGCTTTTGTACGTCATACGCTCGTTGAATCGTGCAGCAGCCGTAGCAGACAACCTGCCGGCAGTGAGATTTACATTAGCTACCACCTGATGCCGGAGGCTTTCGATCGCATATTTCGAGAGAAAACCGGATGCCTGGCTGTCTTCGAACGACGGGGATAGCCACGTGTAGGCCAATCCGGCCATCAATGAGGTATTGTCCGCTCCGCGGTACACGCGGTAATGTCCCGAAGCCGTCAGTCCGTGGGTGCGGTTACGCTGGAAATTCTGCGGCTGCCAGGGCTCTTCCGTCGTGACCCTTACCCAATCGATAAAATCATGAAGGTTCCGGTAAAAATACCCCGCATGCGCTATCAGGCGGTCATCCGTGTATTTAAGCCCTCCTTCTGCATGCCAGACATTCTCTGTGAGCAAGTCGGGATTACCGATATTACCCGGCCGCTGGCTGAGGTACAGATCGGTAAACGACGGAATCCGTTGACCGGTACCCGTATGGGCCACCAGCTTCCAGGCAGCACTGAGTTGATAACCCAGGTCTATCCCCGGAAACACCTGCCAGCCGAAATCCGAATGGTAGTTTACATAGGCACCCGCATTAACCAGCAGGTTACGGATGCGTTCCGTTTTAAATTCTGCGTACATACCATAGTTATTACGATCATGGTCACCGATATTCGAACTTCTGATGCGTTCGTTCCGCATTTCCAATCCCACTCCCACATCCCCCGCCGCCGTGTACAGCGTGCCATTCAGCTCCCCATTCAGGGAATGACCACGGTGCTGGCTGCGTGCGCGGCTCAGATCGTGCCGGAAATAGCGGTAGTCATCGTAACCATAGCGGTAGCTTAGTCGCGGGGAGAGGCTGAAACGATCGGTCAGCTGCGTGCGGTAGCCCACCGCCGCCAGTACGGTCTGTACAATCTCCTGTGACTCTTTGTCGCCGGGCGCCGCATAAAAGCCATTTGCCCCGAAATCGCTGGCAACATATCCCCCCATCAGTGAAAAACCATCGGTGGTGCTGGTGGGGATATCCCCCTGGTAAAATACCTTATTATTACGGAAAGCCGTATTGTAACGGTAACCATTGCCCGATTCATGGCTGCCATATAAGGAGTGGTGGTGCGACCCGCGGGCCCAGGCGCCCCCGGCCTGTACGCCGCGCCCATTGAACAGCCGGTCATTATGGGCGGTATCACGGGTAAGTCCCGTCCCGCTATAGGCATGAGCAATCATCTCCGATGCACTTGGTTTACGGGTAACGATATTGATGGCGCCAGTAAGACTGTTGATCCCGTAAATTCGCGCAGCAGGACCAC
The DNA here is from genome assembly GCA_964546645.1 of uncultured Sphingobacteriaceae bacterium. GTDB lineage: Bacteria > Bacteroidota > Bacteroidia > Sphingobacteriales > Sphingobacteriaceae > A37T11. The sequence continues at coordinate 10,165 of CAZJKM010000011.1, read as the reverse complement.
GGATGATCTCGATACGTTCAATGGCATCCGTTGGTATCGGCAGATTCAGGCTGTTATGGGCGGTTTGCGCATCGAGTACTTTCACGCCATTTACCAGTATCAATGTCTGCTCAAATGTACCTCCATCGATACTCACATCTGCCTGCGAGCCAAAAGGGCCGCGCTGCCGCAGGTCCACGCCAGCCACATGGCTGAGCAATTCATTGAGTGACCGGGCCGGCAGTGCCCCGATCTGGGCACGGTCAATGATCTGTATATTCCGGTTCTGTTTGGCAAACGGAAGCTGCAGGCGGTTTTCCACAATGACGACTTCCTGAAGATCGACCCGGCTGGTGTCCGATGGTACAACGGCGGGTTGCCCGGATTGCCGGGTTTCCCCCGCATAGGCTAATGAAAAAAGGGAACCGGCCAGGAAGGCCGTTATAACCATATACTTCTTGCTTACGTACATATTTATTATACATTTTTTGCAAAAGTCGGGGCTTGCCGGCAAATCAGGAGGTGCCGGTTTACTTTTTATGGATAGGCCGGTTTCAGGCAGACCGGACAGATTCTCTAACATCCACCTTTTGTACGCTCCCAAAGCATAATTCGGAGTCATAAAGGAAACCCTTGCGCTGCTGAGGGAACCCCTTCAGCGGACGAAGCAAACCCTTCAGCGGGCTTCATCACTTCGAGATAAACCGGTATTTCCCGGAGCCAACGGATACCACGACATAGCCTGCTGACAATGTGGCTCCCTCAGCCAGGCGAGTATCTTTCAGGGGTTTGCCATTCACCGATACCTCCTCTAAACGGTTTGCCGGGATATACACCTTTGCCCGTGTATTCACGGGGACTTCCACCGATTGCCTAATACCGCTGCCGGTTTTCTGCCAGGACGACCGGATCCAGCCATTGATAGAGCGATATCGGGCATTGACCTCGTTGATTCCTTCTTCCGGGATTTCAGGGCGAATAATAAACGTGCGATAACCCACTCCGTCTGTGCGAATACCTGCCATATGCCCGAACATCCATTCATTAACGGCACCAAACGCATAGTGGCTGAACGAATTCATACTGGCATTATGCACGAATCCTTTGTCTTTGGTATAACTATCCCAGCGCTCCCAGATGGAGGTTGCGCCGTTAACCACCTCAAAACCCAGCGACGGATATTCCGTACTCAGCAGCAACCGGTAGGCCACGTCTGCACTGCCTGTTGCAGAAAGTGCCGGCAAAAGCGGCCGGAAGCCAAGAAAACCCGTTGTGAGCTTATGGCCATTCCCTTCCACCAGGCTGCGGAGCCATTGTCCCGCCTGCTGCCGGTGTCCCTCCTCCAGCAGCTGCATATAGATGGCATTGGCATAAGCGGTCTGTGTATGCCCGTCAAAACCCAGATGCCCGTCCACATAACCGGATCCGTTGCCATACGCTGCCGTATCAGTGATGAAGCGGCCACTTTCATCGGTATAATACTGCACAAATGCCTGCTGAATCGCCTGGCATTCGGCCGTGTAACGGGATGTCAGCTCCGGCTCACCTAACCCTTCCGCCATCTCCGCCATCAGCCGGGCACAGTAGCCGTAATAGAGAGTAGCCAGCAGGTCCGGTGGTGTTTTTTTCCCAACGGAAAGCCAGTCACCAAAACCGCCCTTAGGGGCTATCTCCTCAAAACTACCCTCCCGGAACAGCCGTGCATGGCCTGCCTTATTCCGGAGAAAATCCATGAACCGCTCCATATACGGCCACGACTGCCGGACGATACGCGTATCGGCATACGTACGGTACAGTTCGTACACACAAATAACACCCGCCTCTGACCAACCCGGGGAGTAGGTATCGGAGGAACGGATGGCTGCCCGCCCGTTGGCCGCCACCGGCATGGGGGCGTACACGGGATAAGCCCCGCCGGGCCACTGCGCATCATGCAGGTCGGTCAGCCATTTGGTATGGAATGCAGCCACGTCGTTGTTGAAGGTTGCCGAATGGATGTATACCTGTGCATCACCGGTCCATCCCAAGCGCTCGTCCCGTTGCGGGCAATCCGTGGGAATATCAAAATAGTTGGCGCGCTGTGTCCAGACGATGTTGCTGTACAGTTGATTAATCAGGTCATTGTCCGTCTCCAGACTGCCTGCCTCCGGCGTGGCCGAACTGAGCACGAGGCCGGTCAGCAGGTCTTTTCCGGGTGCTTCCTGCAAGCCCGATATTTCCACGTACCGGAACCCGTGGAACGTAAACTGGGGCTGCCAGGTTTCACCTTGCGGGTCGCCCCGCAGTACATAAGTATCCGTAGCCCGGGCCATGCGCAGGTTTTCAGTAACCAATGCGCCGTCCGGATGCAGCATTTCACCGTATCGCAGCCGGATGGTGTCGCCCGCCGCTCCCTTTACACGGAGACGCACGATTCCGGCGAAGTTCTGGCCAAAATCCAGGATATACGTTCCATCCGGGCGGGGTATAACAGATTGGACAGCCAGTTCCTGCACCGCCTGTATCGGAGGGCCGGGATACAACCGGATAACCCGGTCGCTGTGATCGGGATATACCTGCGCCTGCTGCCAGTGGCCGTCATCAAAACCGGGGCGGTTCCATCCCTCTTCTGCCAGGCGGGCATCGTAGGTCTCCCCCTGCAGGAAGTCTGTTTCCCTCAGCGGCCCCTGGCTGGCTTTCCAGGAACCATCCGTCGTGACGGTCTCCCGGCTGCCATCGGTATATGAAATCTCCAGCTGCGCCCTCAGCAACGGCACCTCACCATAAAATGCGCGGACCTGTGGGGAACCTACCAGCAAAGCATAACCCAGATAACCCGCATACCACCCGTATGAAAGGGTGGCAGCAAGCGTATTCTCCCCCCGCCGAAGGGATCGGGTTACATCATACGCTGTGTAATAGACCCGCTTGTTATAGTCGGTCCATCCCGGTGCAAAATAATCGTTGCCTACCCGCTCACCGTTGATAAAAAATTCATAGACGCCCAATGCTGTTACATACAAACGGGCTGACCGGATGGCCTTCTCTATCTGCTGGTTTTTCCGCAGATACGGTGCCGGCGGTAAGTGGTACGTATCCCCTTTTCCGTAGGCTGTCAGGTCAAAACCAATCCAGCCGGCTTCCCAGCCTGCCGTATCCGGCAAGGCGGTTTCCCACCAGGCGGTCTCGCTCCAGTCTCCGGGCTCCCCGTTCTTGTCCCAGCTTCTGACCTTCCAGTACACACGTGTCCGGGCGGCTACAGGGTTTCCCCCGTATTCGATCTGGTTGGTTGCATCGGTATCCACCTTCCCCGAATCCCAAAGGTCACCGTGATCCCGGTCCAACAGCCCGGCCGAGGAGGCCACCAGTACCTGGTATGCCGTCTGGTACTGTTCGTCGGCTACGGCCTCCAACTCCCAGCTCAGCCGGGGGGCCGGCACATCAATAAACGTGTTTACCTTATATTCTGACCGCAGGTACACCGGCACGATCCCTTTCCGCTCCGCACAGGAAATCACAACCGGCAGGAGGCACAGGGCTATCCATAGTTTTTTCATTCTCTGACAATCTTTACCCCCTTGGGTGCTTTAATGATTGATCGAACCCGGCCATCCGGTCCTTTCACATGTTTCACCCGGATCACACCATACGGCGTGGGAAAGGTCCCTTCCGCGAAATCAAGGTCGCCAAGAGCGGGTTTGATCCGCACGCGTTTACTCCCCGGTTCCAGCACCCGGATACCCAACACATGCTCCGTCAGCCAAGCCGTTGGCCCGGAGGCCCAGCCGTGGCAGAAACTATGGCGGAAACCCACATAACAGTAGTTGCCGTAATCGCCGTGTACATCCACCTTCCCTGCCGGGACAAGCTCATCAATACGCCCTGCGTTCTTTATCCATTCCATATTGAAGTCTTCCCAAAACGTCGTCGCACCCAGATCCAACATGGCTCCCCAATACGTGCGGATCACATCCAGTGCCCCCTGGTAATTACCCGCTTTCGCCATGGCCTGTAACATATAATAGCCATAAAAGGTGGAAAAGTTCGCGGCACCGCCGACAGACAGCGTCTCTTTGTCGGCGAGTCCGGCAGGGATCATACCCGCCAGCGCCATCAGGGCGGCGGCCTGCTTAGACGACCCCCGGTCGGGAATATAACGGGAAAGGCGCTCCACCGCATCGGCAGCAATCTGCCCGGTTGCCCGGTCGCCAATGATTTCACAGAGTTTCACGGCAATAGACAGCGACCAATGGGTCATGGCCTGCAATCCGGCATGGATCGCCTCCGGGTCTTCACTGGTGGGCCAGTCCAGAAAACGGTGTCCGTCCATCACCTCCTTACCATCCGCTCCCACCTTGTCTGCGATCTGGCGGACCAGCCCAGCCAGATACGATTGCTGCTCACGCAGGTATCCCAGGTTGCCGTGATGCAGGTACCAGTCGTGGTGCAGGATGATCCACCACATGGAATAGGTACTGATGCCACTCATCCATCCCGGCAGGGGCGTAACGTCCCGGGCAAGGTCGAGGCTTTTCGGTACCACTTCATTGTAACCGAAGACCGCGTTGACGGTGGACACTTCCGGATGGAGGTCGCCTACCCACACCAGGCGGTCACGCTTGATACCGTCCCACAGGTAGTCCTGCATGTTCAGGTGGACGGTATAGGCGCCCGTCTGCCAGATCCGGTTGAGGCGTTCATCACTGCTGTGAAACGATCCCAGGTAGGGGATATCGCGGTAGGTAAAGATAGCCCTTACTTCCTTCAGGTGCAACTCGGCCTCTTCGTCCAGCAGGTCGATGCGGGCAAACCGGAAGCCGCTCTCTCCCACCTGGATCTTCCCAAGCCAGGGCACCAGGATTTCCATATCACGGATGGCATGGTCATTCGTGGCACCGCGCTCCCCCAGTTCGGCCATTGCCTCACTGGCGGACTCCCCGAACCGGATGCGCACCCGGCGTGGCGTGTTACCCGGGTTCCACATGCCGGTGACGATCTCCAGTCCGCCATGCAGCTCTTTGCCGAAATCAAGCAGCAGGCTGCTTTTGACCGCCCCGTGGTTTTTCAGCTTCGTGATGCTCGCATTCGTTAAATCAGCCTGGCCGTTCCCCGGCCGGAGCAGCTGGTCTTCATTGGCAATATCACCCGACTTCCACAGGATGCGGGTGGGTGACACATACTTCCTCACCATCTCGTCAGACGTATCCGGTTGGTCTTCAACTCCTTGCAACGGACCGGACCGGACCGACTCCATGGCAAAACAGGACAGTAAGAAGGCAAGCATACAGGGTTTAATCATCATCAAACAATTATTTCCAGTTTATAACAGCGCACAAGATAACGACTCTTTTTGTGAACTGTATCCTGCACTGACCTGAATGGGTATTTCAGAGCCCGGCTTTCTCCAAAAAAACCGTATCTTGCCGGCACATCATGAGATGCCCTATTTTACAAGATGGATAGTCCGGTTTCCGTACCTTACCGAAGTTTGATCCTTATTGAGCGGCAGGCTGCCACACCGGTCTACCTGCAGCTGGTTCACCAGTTTATCCATGCAATACAACGGGGTTACCTGCCCCAGGGACATAAGCTGCCGGGAAGCAGGAAACTCGGCCTGATCCTGGGACTGCACCGCAATACCGTCGTTGCCGGCTATACTGAACTGGACGCGCAGGGGTGGATCCATATTTTGCCCAACCGTGGTGCTTTTGTCTGCGGTACGACAAGCGTAAAACCACAGCCAATTCACGGCAACACGCCCAGCCAGCGGACCGGCTATCCGCAGCAACCGGGCTTCCCGTTCAGGAAATGGACGGTACTGGATAACCCTTTTGATCAGTCGGCCGCCAGCCTGGTGCTGGACGACGGACTTCCCGACACCCGCCTTTCACACGTTGGTTACCTGTCCCGCCTGTACCAGATTAACATGAAACGGCGTGGCAACCTGCAGAAGCTGGGCTACACGAACCTGCCGGGCAGTACGTATTACAAGGAAAACCTGGCCAACTTCCTGAATCTCACACGCGGGATGCGTATTTCGGATAAGAACCTGCTCGTTACCCGCAGCCTGGAGCTGAGCGTCTATATCGTCGCGGAAGCCCTGCTTTCGCCGGGAGACGCGGTGGTGGTCGGCGAACTGAGCTATTTTGCCACCAACATGATCTTCCAGAAAGCCGGGGCCCGCATCCTGACGGTGCCGGTGGATGAGGGCGGACTGGACGTCAACGCTGTTGAAGAGCTTTGCCGCACACGGCCCTTCCGTATGCTGTATATTACTTCCCATTACCATTATCCGACCACTGCCGCGTTCAGCGCACAGCGCCGGCTGGAATTGCTGGCCTTGTCTGCCAAATACCGGTTCGTGATCCTGGAGGATGATTACGATTACGATTTCCATTACGGGAACAGTCCGCTCCTGCCAATGGCCAGCATGGATACCGAGGGTATGGTAGTCTATGTAGGAACATTCGGAAAACCCATGGCATCCGGGTTCCGTTCCGGGTTTATTGTAGCCCCACCACCACTCATCAGTGAAATGGCTAAGCTACTGGGCATCATGGACCGGCACGGCGATATCCTGACCGAACTGGCGCTGGGTGAACTGATCGCTGATGGGGAAATCCATCGTTATCTTAAAAAAACAAACAAAGAATACCAGCTACGGCGCGACCACTGTATCCGGCAATTACAGGAAAAGCTGGGGGAGCACCTTTCCTTTCGTGTACCCGACGGGGGCCTGGCCGTCTGGACCCGCTGGCCTTCGCAACTCAACCTCATGCAGTTCCGGAAAGCCTGTTCGCGGCAGGACCTGTATATACCACGATTCCTGCTCTACCAGTCGCACGGTCGGGCCGCGATGCGCCTGGGGTTCGGCAGCCTCCGTTCGGAAGAGCTGGAGGAGGTGACCACGATTATGAAAATGGTGTTGGATTCCTGCCTTTCCGGGTAAAGCATTTCCTTGTATCAAAAAATAAGCCCCGTTATTTTGTTCACCTTTCCATTACTTGCCTGATAGTTTAATATCGGCAAAGTTTAACGGCCAATTACGAACGCAATGAAAAAAAACAGATTATTCCTTTTTGTTTTCCTGCTCGCAGCCTGGGCATTTGCCAACTCCTGCAAGAAAGACCGGGCAAGGCCAGAGGATGACCCGATTAAACCACCAAACGATCAATACGTATGGGTGGATGCCAGTATACAACTGCCCGCCGGAACTAATTATTCCCTGAATAAACATGAATTAAATGCCGTTGGCGAAGCAGTGACGATCAATGGAAACGGAGTAACCAAAGTGCCTAAGATGGAGCATTCGGTGGCCATTTATACCATAACCAACGAAGTGGGTGAGCCGGTGCTGTTAGGATACTCTACTCCCAATAAAACGGAGATTTCTCCGGGGGCGACGGCGAAAGTTACACTCTTCAAGCTATACCGGATAGCTACCCTGCCTGCGGAAGCGCAGGTGAAGTTTCTGGAAGGCTTCGGGGAAGATAGCTCAGCGGATGGCTACATTGAAAGCTTTGTGCAGCATTGGGTGTCCAACCCGAAAACGCTGGTGAATAAGGAGTATCTGAACCTGATGAAAATGTACCATGCAGGATATAATAAAGGTAGTGAAGTGGCGTCTGCCGGGATGAGAGCCGCCGGGATGAACAAGCTCATGAGTACAGGCGGCGGCAGGTATTATTATGCGGATGCCGATACAGGGAAGCTCGAGAACGGGTATTCACTCGGGCTGGAAAGCCCCAACAGGTTTTATATCAGAAATAAAGGGCCGGGCAGCGGTACCGCGTTTATCTATAAAACAAAGATCAGGAAAAATAATAGCCTGAACCATCAGGTCCTGATCCATACGTTTGAACAGAGTACCAAATCCGATCGGAACTGGTTCATTGCAAACGGCACCTATGTGCCCCAAACAGGCCTGGTCGGCAAGAAAGTGGATTACCGGCTGTTCTCGTTTGGGGTCATGCGATTCAACGAAGTGTCAAGCGGCCCGCATGAGCTGCCTCTGGCTGATGACGAGGAAGAGGCAGAGTACACCATCCGCATTGTCAATGCCGGCGTGAATGCCTGGCGGGACAAACTCACGGCGGATGAGTATGCGTCCTACGTGAAGCATGTCCACGCGGCGCTGATTATGGATTATTACCTGCCTTTCTTGGGTACGTATATGGGCCTGGATATCCGGGATTTTTATGCGCTGGATGCGGAAGACCGGGTCAACAAGCTGGATGCTGCCATCCGGGAGGCAGGGCTGCACACCCAATTCGCAGCGCATTTGGCAGAAGGGAGACTGCCGGTATTGCTGGAGCTGCTGGAAACGTATTTCCAATCCGCCAATACCGAATATGGATTGAAGCTGCACCAGGCTGTATTCAAGGCTGTGGGCAAAAGCGGCTCGGCCAGCATGGTATCAGCAGCCAAACGCGCGGGCTACCTCAGTTATTATTTCGATGGAGGGATATTCTGGGATGCCGAACAGGAGAAAAGCCTATTCAGAGATTACTATTGGGATACATATGGGCTGATCACCCTGCACGCAACAGCCAGAGCCGGCGTGGTGCGCGTGTCGCCCAGGAAGGCCAATATTACTGCCGTGTCGCCCAACAATCAAGTGGAACTAACAGCTAACATAGAGTCTGAGGAATTTAAGAACTTAGCTGTAACCTACAAGTGGGAGATCATCCATCATCATGGTAGTTTTCCGACAGGCCCCAATCAGGGAACAAACGTGGTGGAGACCACTGGCAACAAAGTGACCTACAGGGCTACTCCTGCTCCTACGCGCACGGAGACGGTGGAGGACAAGGTCATCGTGTCCGTGCTCAAAGACGGGCAGCTCGTCGGCAAGGACTCTGCCATTATACACATTGCGCCTTCCAGATATCGGCTGACACCCAACGATCTCACGCTCACCGGAGACGGGGATCGGGGGGCGAACATCGCCACCTTGCGGATTGTACCGGCCGACGCCGGAGCAGTCGAAATAGGCCCCAATCCCACAGTTGACTTCATGATACAGTGGAAAACGGAGGGCAAGCACGGCGGACTCCGGTGGCAGGGACGGTACGCCACGTATTGGACTACCGAGACGGAGGGCTACGATAGCCCGACCGTGCAATACCGATGCGATGATGATCAAACCAAAAACGGTGCGGAAATCGTTGAGGCCTTGATTTTCCAGAAACCGAAAGGCGCACCGGCAAGCGAATACGTGCTGCAAGGTATCGTATCCGTCAACATCAATATCCTCAATGACCCACGTAAAAAGATTTTTTATGTACCCATATCGGTCATCACCTGGAGTTCACAAGATGCCATTTATACCCATTGTGGAGCAGGGACGATTTTCTACATTGACCCTGTGGAAAACGCAGAAAGCTACGTGGCGAGGGTCACCGAATTTAGTCCTGAAGTCATTCCAAGGGTGACGGGCACGACCAGATCATGGACAGCCAGCAGTGGTACCCTTAATGCCGAGGGGAAATATGAGTTTGCTTATGTATTGGCTGCGGCAGGGAGTAGTCCCACCTGGATTGGGCCACCTCCTTGCGGCCAATTTAACAGCACCGCTGCGGCACGAAAAGGAATGGCAGAGGTTATCGTTACATTAAAGCCATGATGTGCCATAAAAATAAAAAGAAACGCATGAACGGATAGGTATGCTTGTTTTGAAACCGATATCCTTATGGATGTTGCTGATCGGCGGCGTTGCTTATGCCGGGGAGTCTGAATTCGACAAATCCCAACGCTACTATCGTGAAAACAATCTCGACAGTGCGCTGCATGCGATCGATAAGGCGATTAACCTGTACACACGAAAAGGGAATGATGACAGCCTTGTGTTTGCCATCAGCCACAAGGCCCTCGTGTACGCCAGCAAGTTCGGATTGCAGGATGCCAGACAACTGATGGATGGGGCAATGGGGGTGGTCAGTAAACTGCCAAACGGCAGTGTGGCCAGAGTAGCCGCTTATACCCGCATGGGCCAGTTAGGCGTGCAACTATATCATCTGGAGGATGCAAGGCATTACTTTAAAAAAGCTGAGCAGGCAATAGATCACCGTCAACCCGCCAACAGGAATTACGTCATCCTGTACCATGCAACCGGCCAGCTGCACCTGTCGGCCCAGCAATATCAGCTGGCATATGATTACGCCCGGAAAGCCTATGAGATGAACCTGCAGGTAGAGGGTAAGGACGG
>CAZJKM010000010.1:42628-49882 GCA_964546645.1 uncultured Sphingobacteriaceae bacterium | reverse complement strand
TTTGAGGTGGAAGTCCCGGTGGCGGGACGTTATACCATGCGTACCTATGCTGTGACAGATGAGGAAGGGGCCGCACTGATGAAAAAAGCAACAACAAAATTTGAGTCGATGTTCATGCGGATACAGATCGACGATCAGCGGCCCACCAAACGGGTGGTGTACGTGCCGTGGGACAGGCCGTTACAGCATACCGGCAAATTTGAGCTGACGGGTGGAAAACAGAAGCTGAAAATCTGGCTGCCACGAGGAGTGCGGCTGGGATATGCCGAGCTGGCCACCTACACGCCTCCTGCTGTGCCGGAAGCAGCCCGCGGCTACCGTCCGTCGGTAACGCCACCTGCCGGCCATCCGCGCCTGTGGGTCAATGCGTCTTCGCTGCCGGCCGTGCGTGCGCGGCTCGAATCAGAAGAAAACAAAGCGGCCTGGGAAAAGGTGAAAAAAGAAGCGCAAAAGCCGTTTCCGTTTACCGTCAACCCGGAAGAAGAGCTGTCCTATAATCCCGATCTGGAAAGGGCGGCAGAGAGTAAAGCCTTTTATTACCTGATGACGGGGGATAAAAAAGTAGGCCGGGAAGCGGTGAAGCTCATGACGGATTACTTTCCGCATGTGGAGTTTGGTAATATCCTGGACATAACGCGGGAGATCGGTCGGGCCATTTATGCAGGGTCAGAGGTGTACGACTGGTGCTATGACCTGCTTTCGGCAGATGAGCGGCAGCTATTGTACCGGCACCTGATGCGGCTGGCGGATGACATGGAAATAGGATGGCCGCCATTTTTACAAAGCGTGGTAAACGGACACGGTAATGAGGCGCAGGTGTGCCGTGATCTGCTGTCCATGAGTATCGCCATTTATGATGAGGACCCGCTGCCGTATCAGTACTGCTCCTATGCGATTCTGGAAACGCTGGTCCCTCTGCGGAAATTTGAATACCAGTCGCCCCGCCATAACCAGGGCGTCAATTATGGCTCCTACCGGTTCCAATGGGATATGCATGCCGCGTGGTTGTTGTACCGGATGACCGGAAAACCGGCTTTTGACGATAATATGAAGGATGTATCGAAATTCTGGCTGTATATGCGGACGCCTGACGGGCAGATGCTGCGTGACGGGGACGGCTTTGGTTCCGGCACCGGAGGGAAGCCCTATTACTGGAAGGCACCGCAGACGATGCTATTGTGTTATGCGTATGCTAATGACCCGGTTGTAAAGGGGGAATTTATGCGCCAGGGCGGGCTGCCGGGCAATCCGGTGTTATTCCTCCTCCTCAACGACCCTGCACTGAAAGCAGAACAAAGCCTTGAATCCTTGCCGCTGACAACCGGCTTCGGTCCGGTGCTGGGATCCATGATTGCCCGTACGGGATGGGACATCAGCGAAACGAGCGACGATGTGCTGGCTGAGATCAAAGGGGGCGGCTATCATTTCGGCAATCACCAGCATGCGGATGCGGGTGCACTACAGCTGTATTACCGCGGCTTCCAGATTGCTGACCTGGGGGTCTATAAATTTTATGGCACCCCGTATGACCTGAATTTCAACAAACGCTCCATCGCACACAGCATGCTGCTGGTGGTGGATCCGTCAGAGAAATTCCTTGCTACGGAGTCCAATGACGGCGGATCCCGCTTTCTCCAGCGCCACCCGAGAACGGTTGCCGAGGTGACAGATGATTCGACCTTCCACTATGGAAAAGTACGGTCGGAAAGCTTCGGCCCTTCCGCTATGAAACCGGCGTTCAGTTATTTTTCTGCCGATCTTACGGGTGCTTATTCACAAAAAGTCAGTACATTTAGCCGCAGTTTCTGTTTCCTGAACATGGATCGTAAGGATATACCGGCGGTAATTATTCTTTCAGATGATGTTACAACCGCCGATCCGGGGTTCATAAAATACTGGCAGGTGAATACGCTGCAGAAACCGGAAGCATCCGGCACTGGCTTGGTATTGAGCAATAGTCTGGGTGGTCGTGTGGGCAAAACGTATGTGAATATGCTGATTCCTGCTGTTGCGGAGCGTGTGCAGGAGATACGGAGTGGTGCGGATGCTAACAGTTCATTTGCGTTTACATACGAGGCACCGCCAGTGGATTTGCCGGAAATAAACGGGCACCGGATCATGGTTTCGCCGAAACAGGCACAGCAGCATGACCGCTTTTTAACCGTTTTACAGGTGGCTGACGGCGACGCACAGCCGCTTCCCGTGAAACACCTGCAAACGACGGTGAGTGATGTGGTGTGTGTGGGTAACCGGTTGGTAAGTATGAACCGGCAGGGAATACTGATTGACCGGTCGTTTGAGCTGGATATACCTGGCGGAAAAGACGTACAGGTTGTACTGACAGGTATGAAGGGCGGTAAGTGGAAGGTTACGGGCAGTAAGGGGGTATCCGTTACGGAGAGCGTGGTGGAAGAGGGGAAGAATACGTTGTTTTTTACTGCCGGAGCAGGGAAATATCAGGTTGTACGGCTGAAATAAAAGGATGAAAGTAAACGGGATAGGCGCTTATTTGCGTTTTTTGTTTACGAAAGAGTATGAATATTGTTTTCGGGAGCAGTACCTTTACCGGGCTGAAAATAAATTTTTAATCAATAATAGTATATGGATAAATCCCGTTCATCAAATCGGTTGATGAAATGGCTGGTTGCCCTCGGGCCGGGCATTGTTACAGCAGCCATCGTTTTTGGTCCGAGTAAAATTACCATCACCTCGAAGATGGGTGCGATGTATGGCTACAGCCTGCTATGGGTGGTGGTAATTGCGATCTTTTTTATGATCATCTTTACTAATATTGCTTCGCGTATCGGGGTGGCCACAGGACAGTCGTTGCTAATGACTATCCGTCAGAAATACGGTGCGTGGGCATCGGGCCTGATTGGCATCGGGATTTTTCTGGTTGCTACCTCTTTCCAGGCGGGTAATTCGATCGGGGTTGGTATTTCTATTGCTGAAGCCAGCCATACCTCTCCCGTACCCTGGATCATCCTGTTCAACGTCATTGGTATTGCACTATTGTTTTTCCGTAACTTTTACAAAACACTGGAGCGGCTGATGATTGCTATCGTCGGACTGATGCTGTTTGCATTTGTCACGACCATGTTTCTGGCCAAGCCTGATATTGCCGGCATTTTTTCAGGCTTTAAGCCTTCTGTACCGGATAGCTCCATAGGCTTGGTGATTGCTTTTTTTGCATCATGTTTTTCGATCGTCGGGGCGTTTTATCAGACCTATCTGGTGCAGGCACGTAAGCGGATCAGTCCGGACCTGAACCTGGATAACAGTAAAGGTGTCACCGGGATGATCATTCTCGGTATCATGAGTGCTGTGGTGATGATCTGTGCGGCAGCGGTGCTGAACCCGCAGCAGATACCGGTTAACAAAGCCTCTGACATGGCTATGGCGCTGGAACCGCTCTTCGGCAACTATGCGTCGCAACTATTCCTTGTCGGGCTGTTCGGGGCATCATTTTCCTCATTGGTGGGTAATGCGACCATTGGCGGCTCGTTATTGTCTGATGGTTTCGGGTACGGCAATAGCCTGGATTCAAAGATTGTCAAAACACTGATAGGGCTGGTCATGGTTGCAGGCAGTGTGATCGCCATCGGCTATGAAAAGCCGCCGCTGGAAATGATCGTTTTTGCACAAAGTGTGACCATTTTCCTGGTGCCTTTTATCGGAATTGCCATGTATGCGATTTCGTGTAACAAAACCCTGATGGGGCAGCATGCAAATCCGCCGTTTATCCGGATCATGGGTTTTGTTGGTATCGTCATCCTATTAGTATTGGCGGTGTATAACTTCAATGAATTGTTTTTAAAGTAAATATTAACTGAATAGATAAAGTAAAAATGGATGAATTAAGCGTATTGGAGCAGGAGATACTGAAACCGTCTCCCGCACTGATTGAAGATGTGAGCCGTATCCAGGGCGATATTTTGTTATTGGGCGTTGCCGGTAAGATGGGACCATCCATGGCCCGTGCGGCGCGTCAGGCGGTTGATGCCGCCGGCAGCGGTCAGCGAATCATTGGCGTATCGCGCTTTTCAGATCCTGCCTCCCGTGCAGAGCTGGAAGCGGCTGGTGTGGAGACCATAGCAGCTGATCTGCTGAATGAAAGTGATCTGGCAGCGCTGCCGGATGCGCCGAACGTCATTTACCTCGCCGGGCACAAGTTCGGTACGACGGGGAATGAGTCGTTCACATGGGCAATGAATGCGTATCTGCCTGGCCGGGTGTCTGAAAAATACAAAAACTCACGTATTGTGGCATTTTCCTCAGGGAATGTGCTTCCGTTTGTTCCGGTAACGGCTGGCGGTGTATCAGAAGAAGCCACGCCGGAGCCGATCGGTGAATATGCGCAGTCGTGCCTGGGCCGGGAACGAGTCTTTGAATATTTCTCCAAAAAGAACGGCACGCCGATGCTGATCTACCGGTTGAATTACGCGGTAGATTTCAGGTACGGTGTGATGATGGAAATTGCAAAATCAGTACTCAGCGGAAAGCCGATCGATCTGCGTACGGAGAACGTGAACGTCATCTGGCAGGGAGATGCCAACGAGATTGCGATCCGCTCGCTGCTTCATTGTGAGTCGCCGGCAAAGATGCTGAACGTAACGGGGCCGGAAACATTGTCAACACGCTGGATCGCAAATCGTTTCGGGGAAATCTTCGGGAAGGAACCGCAGTTTATTTATGAGGCGGAAGGCTCGGCGTTGCTGAACAATGCCTCGGAGTGTCACCGTATCTTTGGTTACCCGCGGGTAACCGTACGTGAAATTATTGACCTGACGGCGAAATGGCTGCAGCAGGGAGGACAGGAACTGAATAAACCAACACATTTTCAGGAAAGGGCAGGAAAGTTTTAAGTATGGCAACAACAAATAAATTATCATCAGAAAAGAAGGCTATTTTGCAGCAGGGGACAATTATCCCCGCACATCCGCTGGCATTGACAGCAGAGCGGAAGCTGGATGAAGAGCACCAGCGCCTGCTGTCCCGCTATTACCTGGCTGCCGGAACAGGAGGGATTGCCGTAGGTGTACATAGTACGCAATTTGAGATACGCGACCCGGGGGTGAATTTATATGAGACCGTCCTGGCCCTCGCTTCCGAAGAGATTGCCGCCTCCGGTAAAGGAGACACCTATATCGGTATCGCAGGGATCTGCGGGGATACCGCTCAGGCGGTGAAAGAGGCGGAGCTGGCACTGAAATACGGGTATGATCTGGGGCTGTTAAGTATGGGCGGTCTTCAGGGAAAAACGGAAGCTGAAATACTGGATCGTACACGCGCGGTGGCCGAAGTGATTCCGGTGTTTGGTTTTTACCTGCAGCCGAGCGTCGGCGGTCGTATTTTTTCATACGATTTCTGGAAAGAATTTGCAGAGATCCCGAATATCCATGCCATCAAGGCAGCACCGTTCAACCGTTACCAGACACTGGACATGGTTCGTGCCGTGTGTAACTCAAGCCGTAATGAGGATATTGCATTATATACGGGTAACGATGATAACATCGTGGCGGACCTGCTGACAACCTATGAGTTTGAGGTAAATGGCAGAACAGTGAGAAAACGCTTTGAAGGTGGTTTGCTGGGCCACTGGGCGGTGTGGACGAGAGCATCAGTAGCCTTGTACGAGGAGATCCGGCGCTGCCGGGACAACGGTTACCAGGGAGCTGCTGAGCTGCTGACCAAAGGGATTGCAGTTACGGACATGAATGCGGCCATTTTTGATCCGGCGCATAGTTTCCATGGTTGCATACCGGGCATCCATGAGGTGTTGCGCAGGCAGGGACTGCTGAAAGGTATCTGGTGCCTCAATCCGGATGAAAAAATGTCACCGGGACAGGCTGAGGAGATCACCCGGGTATGTGAGGCTTACCCGGATTTAACAGACGATGATTTTGTAAAAGAATTCCTGAAAAGCCAGGAATAACTGAATATAACAAAAGGATAGGGACACATGATGGACCGAAGAGGATTTATCAGAAGTGCCGGCATGCTTGCCGTCGGATCAGGTATATTGAAGGCCGGATGTGCTTCCCCTCACAAAAAGGAGATGAAACAGATACAGGTAGTACGCACGGATTCTGACTTTGAACGGGAAAAACTACTGCATCCATTTGGGTTTAAAGGCGGGTATCTGACAGAACTCTGGCAGGTTGCGTCGCAAATGGAGTCGGCCGCCGGGCATAAAGCCCTGGGCGTAGCGACGCAAAGCGTGTTGTATGGTGATGCGGACCTTTTTGCCCGCTCATCAGAAGCGGAAGGCAACGCTCTGATGTACCTGCTGGTAAACAAAGCGTTACACCGGGTCAGGGAAACACGTTTCTCCACACCGGTAGATTTGCTGGAAAAGATTTTGCCGCAGGTATATGCGGACGCGCAACAACTGACGGGCATGCCGGAGGTAAACGTAAACTTTGTATACAATGCACTCATCAGTGTGGATAACGCTGCGTGGTTGCTGTATGCAGCGGAAAACGGTTATACGAATTTTGACGGTATGATTCCGGAGGAGTACCGGCCGGCACTGGCACACCGGAATAAACAGGTGGGTATCCTCTACCAGGTGTCGTACAACATGCCGGTGCAACAGCTAAAGCAGGCGGCTGAGGACGGTTATTTCCTGTTTAAGATTAAAACCGGTTATCCGGGAAGCCAGGAGGAAATGCTGCAGAAAGACATGGAACGGCTGACGCAGATCCATGAAGCGCTGAAGGACTACCGGACAGACCGTACGGCCAACGGGAAACTATGGTATACCATGGATGCCAACGCGCGGTACGAGAAAAAGGAGACGCTGCAGCGCTACCTCGAACATGCGCGTCGCATTGGTGCTTTTGATCAGATCCTGTTTTATGAGGAGCCGCTTGCGGAAATAAATGATGAGGATGTGCGTGATACCGGAGTCCGGATTGCCGGCGATGAAAGTGTGCACGACGAGGAAGGGGCCATTCGCAGGATTGAGCAGGGATACGGTGCCATTGTACTGAAAGGGATAGCCAAAACGTTGAGCTTGTCACTACGCATTGCAAAACTGGCGCACGAGCGGAATGTTCCGTGCCTGTGTGCGGATCTGACGGTCAATCCGATTCTGGTTGACTGGCATAAGAACCTGGTGGCCCGATTGACGCCTTTTCCCGGTGCGGATATGGCGCTGATGGAAACCAATGGTGACAGCAATTATGTGCATTGGCAGCAGATGTCAGATGCTCATCCCTATGCGGGTGCACACTGGACACAGCGCATCGG
>CAZJKM010000010.1:0-42528 GCA_964546645.1 uncultured Sphingobacteriaceae bacterium | reverse complement strand
GGTTAGGAGAATCGGGCCCGGCTTCGGGCTATATTCCCGAAACGAAGGATGTACTTTTCTACATACCGGTTACGGCCCCTGAGGAGTCGAAATCCATTGTTTTCAAGGCACCCGATAAGGAAGGGGTTTACCCTTATGTGTGCACCTATCCGGGTCATGGCACGATCATGTACGGGGCGATGTATGTGAGCAGGTCGGGGTTGATGCCGGACCTGTCGAATGACCCGCATATCCCCGAAAGCCGTCGCAGCAGCAAAGCAGGCGCCTCCCATGCGCATCACGGTCATGCGCATGAACAATCGGCTCCGGCGCATCCGTATACACCGGTACCGCCGTATCATTACCGGGTGTTTATTGACGGGGCCAGTCCGGCAGCGATCGCTGTCGCTTTGCCCAACGATCTTTCTTATTGCTGGGATGCAGGCACGTCTTACCTTCGGTTTGCCTGGTCAGGCGGTTTCCTGGATAACTCGGACCTGTGGAAAGGGAAGGGGGACGCGGAGGCAAAAGTGGTCGGAGACATCTTCTTCCGCGGTACATCGGGTTTTCCTATCCGGATCGGCCAACATGACCCCGTACGGATTGTCTATAAAGGATTCCGTCTGAAAGACCGTTACCCGGAGTTCCATTACCAGGTGGACGGAACGGATGTGTATGAACTGATCCGCCCGAAGGCGGACGGCAGCGGACTGGAACGGTCTTTCCGTATCCCGGAGGCCGGGGCATCGGTAACGTTTCGTACGTCTTCGGATGAAGGGGTGACGTATACGGCATCAGCAGGTGAGTGGCAGCAGGGCACGCTGCTGCTGACGGCAGAACAGGCAGGTTCATTTACGATAACCATGACGAAAGGGGGGAAACAGGAATGAAAGGGATTTGCGTACTGCTGCTGGCAG
This sequence comes from uncultured Sphingobacteriaceae bacterium, assembly GCA_964546645.1. Classification (GTDB taxonomy): domain Bacteria; phylum Bacteroidota; class Bacteroidia; order Sphingobacteriales; family Sphingobacteriaceae; genus A37T11. Next base: position 41,632 of record CAZJKM010000010.1, on the reverse strand, counting down.
CCTTACTGGCGGCTTGTTCTTCTTCCCCGGAGCCGGGGGAAGCGTATATTGTGGAGGATATCGCAACCCCTGGAGGGCTCGCCAGCCAGGTGGGGGCATTGGAGTTCCTGCCAAACGGGAAACTGATCGCTGCCTTTACACGGGGAGAGGTGATGACCTACGATACGAAGACCAAAGCGTGGCAGCTGTTTGCGGAAGGACTGCATGATCCGCTGGGTATCCATGTGGTCAGTAACGATGAGATACTGGTGATGCAGCTTCCGGAGCTGACGCGGCTGAAGGATACGGACAGGGATGGGGTTGCCGACCTTTATGAGAATGTAACGGATGTTTTCGGGATTACGGGCAATTACCATGAGTTTAACTACGGTCCGGAGATGGACAGCAAAGGGGACCTGTACATTGCCCTGAACTCTTCCTCGCCAGGTGGAGGGATGCGGGATGAGGTACGGGGTGAGATTAACCCGGAAGGCCGTGACGGGGAGACGGGCAACCGCCAGATGTTCTCGACGGTCCCGTACCGTGGCTGGGTGATGAAGCTGACTAAAGACGGTGTGCTGCATCCGGTGGCTTCGGGCTTCCGTTCACCGAACGGTCTGGTGCTGGATGATGAGGATAACCTGTTTGTAACGGATAACCAGGGGGATTGGGTGGGTACCAGTCCGTTGTTCCATGTACAGCAGGGTAAGTTTTACGGCCACCCGGGCGGCCTGGTGTGGACACCGGGCTGGGATCGCGGGGTGCCGCACCGGCTTCCGCTGGACACACTGGATAGTATGCGGACACGGCCGGTTGTTTATTTCCCGCATGGTATCGTAGCCAACTCGCCGTCGCAGCCGGTGGTGGACCGCACGGGCGGGAAGTTCGGGCCGTTCGGCGGTCAGCTGTTTGTCGGGGAGATGAACCGGGAACGGATGGTGCGGGTGATGCTGGAGAAGGTGAACGGGGAGTTCCAGGGCGCCTGTATGCCGTTTCTGGACAGCCTGGGTTTGCGTAAAGGGAATAACCGGTTGGCATTTGCTCCGGACGGCAGTTTATGGACAGGCCAGAATGCACACGGATGGCTGGGGGATGTGGGTATCCAGCGGATCGTTTTCACCGGGAAACAGCCGATGGATCTGTATACGATGCAGCTGACGAAGGATGGTTTTAAACTGACGTTTACGAAGCCACTGGCGGACACCATGGCTTTGAATACGGAGAACTACCGGTTTTCGCGGTATTATTACCTGTATCACTCCAAATACGGTTCACCGCAGCAGGAGCTGGAGAAAGTACCGGTGACGGATGTGCAGCTTTCGGGTGACGGGAAGACGGTTTCCGTACGGCTGGAAACATTGAAGGCAGGGTTTGTATATGAGCTCAATCTGGGGGATATCCGCAGCAGGCGGGATGAGCCGCTTCGCAATACGCTTGTTTGTTATACGCTGAATCATTTGTTGGAAAATTGATAAATAACCATACCGTGTCTTTCGCCCGATTTTTTTCATTGATAGGTGCTGTGCTTGTTCTTGTTGGATGCAGGAGCGGGCTGAATGATCAACCTGATGCACAGTTTATACTGGGTAATACACCGGTAGGTGTTCAGTATATTGCGACAAACCTGGACGTTCCCTGGCAGTTGGTTTGGGGACCTGATAACCACATTTGGTTCACAGAACAGGGAGGTACGGTAAGCCGGCTGGACCCTGAAACGGGAAAGATTACGCGCTTGCTGACGATAGAGGGCGTGTTACGTGACCGCACGTCCGGCCTGCTGGGTATGACGGTGCATCCCGACCTGGCGAATCAGCCCTATGTTTTTCTGAACTACAGTGGTGAGAAAGAAGATAAGTCCCGGTTCTCACGTGTCGTGCGGTATACCTATGAAAGGGATACCCTTGTCGACTCACTGATGATACTGGAATACCCTGCATGGAAAGGTCATTTCGGTGCCAGGGTACTGATCGCACCGGATGGTAAACTCATGGTAGCAACAGGAGATGGGGCACAGTTTGAGAATGCGCAGAACGTTGCTTCTCCGAACGGGAAAATCCTTCGGTATAATATAGACGGGAGCATTCCGGATGACAATTTATTCCCGGGCAGCCCCGTATGGGCCTGGGGGCTGCGTAATCCCCAGGGATTGGTGTATGCGGATGGGAAACTCTACAATTCTGACCACGGTGATGCGGTGGATGATGAGGTGAACCTGATCCGGAAAGGCGGCAACTACGGCTGGCCGTATGTGGAAGGCTATGCGGACACGGATAAAGAGAAGCTGTTTACAGCAGATTCTGTAATTGTACCGCCACTGCGTTCATGGACGCCGACGATTGCACCGGCCGGAATGGCCTACTATTCATCTGATAAGATTCCGGAACTGAAAGGCAACCTGCTGCTGACGACCCTGAAAGGAAATAGCGTCCATGCATTGAAACTGGATACCCGCGGTGACAGCATCGTGGCCGACCTGAACTATTTCCAGCAGGTATATGGCCGCCTGCGCTCGGTGTGCGTATCTCCTGATGGGGATGTTTATATTTCTACCAGTAATCGCGACTGGAATCCGAACGGTTTTGCGGAAGAGAATGACGACCGGATACTGCGGGTCTACGCACTGGAAGGCAAGTATGTGGATAAGCAGGCCCCGAACGCGATTGTGGAACGGAAAGGTGCGGATGTGGTCAGCAAAGGGGAAGAGTTATATGTCAGCTATTGTGCTTCGTGTCATAAGACCAACGGGACGGGTATAGCGGGAACATTTCCGGCACTGAACCGGTCGCCTATTGTAACCGGTGACCCCGAATCGTTGATCCATCTGGTCTTAAATGGGAAGAATGAGATGCCTCAGTTCTCTTTTATTGAAGATAAGGACCTGGCTGTGATTTTAACCTATATCCGGAAACGATTCGGTCCCCAGGCGAGCCCGGTTACCGCGCCGGCCATACAGGCGCAACGGGCAGAGGAATAAAATTACAAAAATTAGGTGGTTGTCAAATTAATTATATACCTTCGTGTACGTACCCGTGCAGATTTATCACCCATGGGGTTGTTTTCTATTTACAAATGTATTTATTTTATAAACTCTAACCATAAAAAGCGGATTATATGGAATCTTCAAACGAATCAAGGAGAGGTTTTCTGAAAAAAACAGCGACAGCGTCTGCGGCGATTGCAGTGGGAGGTGTCTTGCCCGGATTCAGTGCTGCCAGCTATGCCAATATTCTGGGTGCTAATGAGAAAGTCAGGGTGGCGATGATGGGTGTAAATGCACGTGGACTGGCGTTGGCAAATAACTTTGCTTCGCAACATAATTGTGAGATCACCTACGTGTGTGACGTGGATACCCGGGCGGCTGAAAAATGTATTACAGAGGTAACAGCCAAGCAAAACAAAAAGCCGAAAGCACAACCTGATTTCCGGAAAGCACTGGAGTATAAGGATGTGGATGCGTTGGTAGTGGCTGCTCCTGATCATTGGCATGCACCGGCAGCTATTCTGGCTTCCAAAGCAGGTAAGCACGTTTACCTGGAAAAACCGTGTAGCCACAACCCGCATGAAGGGGAGTTGCTGATTGCTGCGCAGAAGAAGTATGGCAATGTGATCCAAATGGGTAACCAGCGTCGTTCATGGCCGAACCTGGTGCAGGCCATCAGTGAGCTGCACAGCGGTGCGTTCGGCAAACCGTATTTTGCAAAGACCTGGTACACCAATAACCGGGCATCCATCGGTGTCGGTAACAAAACAGCGGTGCCTTCCTGGCTGAATTACGAATTGTGGCAGGGCCCCGCTCCACGCAGGGCGTTCCAGGATAACCTGATCCATTATAACTGGCATTGGTTCTACCATTGGGGGACCGGCGAGGCCCTGAATAATGGTACGCACATGGTGGACATTGCCCGCTGGGGACTACAGGTGGATTATCCGACACGGGTGACCTCAAGTGGTGGCCGCTATCGCTACCAGGATGATTGGGAATGGCCGGATACGCAGGTGATCAACCTGGAGTTTGCAGATAACAGTATGATCTCCTGGGAAGGACGCAGTTGCAATAGCCGGACGGTAGAAGGTGCATCTGTCGGGGTGATTTTCTATTGCGAGAACGGAGCACTGCAGATTGAAGGGGGAAATGCCTATAAAGTGTACGACCTGAAGAATAATCTGGTTAAAGAGGCGAAGAACGATGTGAAGGTGGATGCCCGCAGTCTGACCAGTCCTTCTCAGGCGCTGGATGCCATCCATATACAGAACTTTTTCGATGGGATCAAAAGCGGAAAAAAACTGAATGCAGATATCGTCAGCGGACATATCAGTACCTTACTGGTACAATTGGGCAACATCGCTCAGTTAAGCGGCGGTGTGATTAATACGAATCCGGACAACGGCCATATTATTGGTAATCCCGAAGCGCAGAAGTTGTGGAGCCGGGAGTATGAAAAGGGATGGGAGCCGACCGTTTAAACCATAGAAAAGTGTAAAAACAAGTAAATATGAAGAAATCCAACGAGGCGGTTAGCCTCAGCTCCCTGACTCCTGGGCAGACCCGTCTGTCCATATTTATCATCGGTGCCATGTTCTTTATCTTCGGCTTCCTGTCGTGGATAAATGCCATCCTGATCCCTTATTTTAAAATTGCCTGTGAACTGACGCACTTCCAGTCGTATCTGGTGGCGTTTGCTTTTTATATCGCCTACTTCGTGATGTCGGTCCCCTCCTCCTATCTGCTGAAGGCCGTAGGGTTTAAGAAGGGGATGATGGTCGGCTTTTTCGCACTGGCGCTTGGTGCGTTTATTTTTGTGCCGGCTGCCATGACACGGACCTATGAGCTCTTTCTTGCCGGGCTGTTTACGCTCGGTGTCGGTCTTGCCATTCTGCAAACAGCGGCAAATCCGTATATCACGATCCTGGGGCCGAAGGAAAGGGCAGCCCAGCGCATCAGTATCATGGGTATTGCCAATAAATTTGCCGGTATCGTTGCTCCGCTGTTGTTTGCAGCAGCGGTACTTCGCCCGACAGACCAGGCGATGTTTGACAGCCTGGGTTCCATGGGTGATACCGAACGGGCTGCAGCATTGGATGAGCTGGTGCGGCGGGTAATCACACCCTATACCATTGTAGGTATTACCCTGTTCCTGATCGGTATCGGTGTGCGCTATTCACCGCTTCCTGAACTGAATACAGAAGAGGAGACCGAAGAACAGGCAGCTGCCAATACCGGAAAGACCAGTATTCTGCAGTTCCCGCACCTGGTACTGGGTGCGGTGGCGATATTTATCCACGTGGGTGCACAGATCATCTCCATCGATACCATTATTTCCTACGCAGGCTCCATGGGAGTTTCGCTGATCGATGCAAAGGTGTTCCCATCCTATGTGCTGTCGATGGCCATCCTGGGGTATTTTCTGGGTATTGCAGTGGTTCCGAAATACATCAGTCAGAAAAACCTGCTTCGGGTGGTGACGGTGATGGGAGGAGTACTCACACTGCTGATCGTGTTCACCCGGGGAGAGGTGACGGTGACGATCCCGTTTGTGGGTTATACCCATACCACCGATCTTTCTATCTGGTTTATCGTGTTGCTGGGAATCCCGAACTCACTGACGTGGGCCGGTATCTGGCCGCTCGCCATTGACGGATTAGGTAAATTTACGAAAGTGGGAGCCTCCCTCATGATCATGGGCCTGTGCGGGAACGCGATCATGCCGATGGTATATGGCCATTTTGCTGATACAGCCGGTCTGAGGGAAGCCTATTGGGTGCTGATGCCGTGTTATCTGTATCTGATGTACTACGCTTTCTTCGGGCACAAGCTCAGGAGATGGACGACTTAAGTTAAACAATTGCTATTATTTCAAAGGAACAACGGATGTCCTTAGACACACAAAAAATAATCAACGGAAATATCATTACTCCTTACCGTATCATCAGGGGCGGATCCCTGCTGATACGGAATGGGAAAATTGTGGAGGTCAGTGCAAGGAATATCGATGCACCTGATGCGGTGGAAGTCGATGTACAGGGACGGTATGTAGCGCCTGGTTTTATTGACATCCATGTACACGGCGGTGGCGGGCACGATTTTATGGACAGCACAGTCGAGGCTTTCCTGGGGGTAGCGGAAACGCATGCCCGTTTCGGAACCACCTCGCTGGTACCAACAACGCTGACGGCCGGTAAAAATGAACTACTGCATACGCTGGCCGTATACGAGAAAGCGGACGCTCAGAATGAACTTGGCGCTGCTTTCCTAGGAATGCATATAGAGGGGCCCTATTTTTCAATGGAACAGCGTGGTGCGCAGGACCCGCGTTATATACGTGATCCGGATCCCGAAGAATATATGGAAATCCTGAACGCGTCGTCATCCATTAAGCGATGGAGCGTTGCTCCCGAGCGGAACGGTGCCATGGAATTTGGCCAGGTTTTACGGTCGCGTGGTATACTGCCTTCCATTGCGCATACCAATGCGGTGTATGACGATGTAGTCCGCGCGATCGAGCACGGTTATACGCTGGCGACCCACTTTTACTCGGGGATGTCCGGGGTTACGCGCCGGGATGCCTTCCGGTTTGGCGGTGTGATTGAAAGCGGCTATCTCATTGATGAGATGGATGTGGAGATCATCGCCGACGGCAGACACCTGCCCGCAGACCTGCTGAAATTGATCTATAAAGTGAAAGGAACAGATCGTATTGCGCTGATTACCGATGCCATGCGCGCTGCCGCATTGCCGCCGGGAGAGAGCATGCTGGGTAGTCTGGAAGACGGCATACGGGTCATCGTGGAAGACGGTGTCGCCAAATTGCTGGACCGGACCGCCTTTGCCGGCAGTGTTGCTACGGCCGACTGGCTGGTGCGCACGATGGTAAACAAGGCCGAAGTGCCGCTTACGGACGCCGTACGCATGGTGACAGCTACCCCTGCCCGGATTATTGGTGTAGCAGACCGTAAAGGGACGGTGTCAGCGGGTATGGATGCTGACCTGGTCATTTTCGGTGAAGATGTTGCGGTACATGCAACGATCATTGGCGGAAAAACAGTTTTTGAACGCGAATCATCAACAATAGCTATATAATTGCAGAAAACAATCATGTCAGAGAATGTGCAGACACACCTGAATGCAGGACAATTGCAGGTGAACCGGTTTGAAACCAGGGCGGAAATGGGAGAGGCCGCCGCCGGACAGGTCGTTAAACGGATACAGGAGTTACTCCAGGTGCGTGAGCAGATCAATATGATTTTTGCCGCTGCTCCTTCACAAAACGAGCTGCTTGAGGCGTTGGTACAGGCAGAAAAGGTAGACTGGAGCCGGGTGAACGCTTTTCACATGGATGAGTATATTGGCCTCCCGGAGGACGCTACACAGAAATTCGGCTATTTCCTGAAAGAGAAGATTTTTGGTAGGCTGCCGTTTCGCTCTGTGAATTACCTGAATGGTAATGCGGCGGCAGAAGAGGAGTGTCGTCGTTACACGGATTTGCTAAAGGAGTTTCCAACAGATATTGTGTGCATGGGAATCGGGGAAAATTGCCATATTGCTTTTAATGACCCGCATGTCGCTGATTTTGATGATCCCGCGTTGGTGAAAGTGGTGGACCTGGACCACGCCTGCCGCCAGCAACAGGTAAATGACGGGTGTTTCCCCGTGTTGGGGGATGTGCCGACACATGCGCTGACGCTGACCATTCCTGCGCTGATGCGGGCAGATTATGTGTATTGTGTAGTGCCGGGACTGAATAAAGCACAGGCAGTATGGCATACCTTAAATGAGGAGATCGTACCGTTGTATCCGTCTACCATTCTGCGGAGACATCCGGCGGCAAAACTATACATTGACAGCCAAAGTGCATCGTTGTTGGAAAAAAAGGAATCATGAAAATAAAAAACGTATTTGGAGCGCTGATGACAGCCACCGCAATTGTATCAGCATGTGATAGTCCGAAGCAGGAAGATGCTTCCGGAAGTAAAAAGTACCGGTTGATCACACTGGCACCGGGACATTTTCACGCTGCACTGATTCAGAAATCAATGTATCCCGGGGTCGACAGTACGGTACATGTATATGCACCTGAAGGATCAGAACTGGATGCCTACAATGCGCTGATCAGCCAGTATAATTCCCGCGAAGATAACCCGACAGGATGGAACCAGGTGGTCTATTCCGGAAGTGACTACCTGCAGAAAATGCTGGAGGAAAAGAAAGGGGATATTCTGGTGCTGGCCGGGAATAACCGCGATAAAACCGGCTATATCCTTCAGGCCGTGGAAGCAGGCCTGCATGTACTCGCCGATAAGCCGATGGCCATTGACTACAACTCCTTTCTGGAGCTTGAAAAGGCTTTTGACAGGGCAGCAGAGAAGAACGTATTGTTATACGATATTATGACCGAGCGTTATGAGGTCAATACGGTGTTACAGATGGCACTGGCTCACTCACCTGAGTTTTTCGGAGGTATGGTTAACGGCTCGGCTGAAGAACCTGCCATTACCAAAGAGAGCGTACATTACTTTTTTAAGCAGGTTTCCGGAAAGCCTTTGGTGCGCCCGGCCTGGTTCTTTGATGTGGCGCAGCAAGGGGAAGGTATTGTGGATGTAACAACGCACCTGGTGGATATGGTGCAATGGGAAAGTTTCCCCGAACAGGTGATTGATTACAAGAAAGACATCAGCTTTATTTCTGCAAGGCGCTGGCCTACGGTGCTTACTCCGCAGCAATTTCAACAGGTTACCAAACTTAGTGAAGTGCCGGAGTACCTGAAAAAAGACCTGAACGAAAAGGGAGAGCTGGTCGTTTACTCTAACGGTGAAATGATTTATACCCTGAAAGGAATACATGCCAAGATTTCGGTCATCTGGAATTTTGAGGCACCTGCAGGTACCGGCGATACGCATTATTCGATTATGCGCGGCAATAAAGCGAATCTGATCATCAAACAGGGAGCCGAAGAAAACTATAAGCCGGTGTTGTACGCGGAGCGTACAGGTAGTACGGATGAGGCTGCGTTTGAGGAATCGCTGACGAAGGCCCTGCAGCAACTGGACAGTGAGTTTGCCGGTTTGTCTTTTACAAAAAACCAAAGTGGTTTATATAAGATAAATATCGATCCGTCATTGGTGACAAACCATGAGCAGCATTTTTCCCAGGTTACTGAAAAGTACCTGTCTTTCCTGAAGGAAGGAAAACTTCCGGACTGGGAGGTACCTAACATGCTGGCCAAATACTATACGACGACGAAGGCGCTTGAACTGGCTAAATCAGCGCAATAAGCTATTATTATAGTGCGTGTAAAGGTGCTTTTCGGAGGATACCAGTCCCCCGGAAAGCACCTTTTACAATCAAATCGCAATTGCTTTCACGAAAGCTTATTTATATTTGTACTTTTGTGACAAATATTTATGCAAGAACTCTGGTTGTCGTTTACACAGCTGCTGGATGCCGAAGCCCTGCTCAGATCAGGCGGGTTTTATCTGGTGCTGTTCATTATATTTGCTGAAACCGGTTTATTTTTCGGTTTCTTTCTTCCCGGTGATTACCTGCTGTTCCTGGCAGGGTTATTCTGCGCTTCCGGTAATATAGACGTTGATATCGTTACGCTGTGTGCGGGTATGATAGCCGCGGGTGTGGCCGGTAATTTCGTGGGATATTGGTTTGGGCGACGTACCGGGCCTATGTTGTTCAAGCGGGAAGACAGCCTGCTGTTTAAGCGCAAATATGTGGTGATGGCCGAAGAGTTTTATCATAAATACGGGGGGGCTGCCCTGGTCCTGGGCCGGTTTGTACCGATTGTGCGGACCTTCGCACCGATTTTCGCCGGTGTGGTGAGGGTGGATTTCAGAAAATTTATCTTTTTTAATATTGTGGGCTGCCTGTTGTGGGTATTATCCCTCACCCTTTCAGGATATTTCCTGGGCCGCGAATTTCCGCAGATTGTCAATTACCTGGAGTATATTGTTGTCGGCTTTATTGTTGTCGCTTTTTTACCATTGGTAACAGCCTATCTGAGACGAAAAGTACGTCTTAAACGAGAAAAACAAGACGCAGAAAAATAAGTACATAATACTACTATGAATATCGCACATCCCTGGCATGACGTTTCACCCGGCGACGAAGTCCCGTCTTCTGTCAATGCCATTATCGAAATTCCCAAGGGGTCTAAAGCCAAGTATGAGATAGATAAAGAAAGTGGCCTGATTAAGCTTGATCGTGTATTGTTTTCGTCCGTCATGTATCCGGCGAACTACGGGTTTATTCCGCGTACTTTTTGTGATGACAAAGATCCATTGGATATCCTTGTGCTATGTTCGGTGGATGTTTATCCGATGTCTATCATAGAAGCTAAAGTAATCGGGGTCATGCATATGATCGATAACGGAGAGCAGGATGACAAGATTATTGCGGTGGCAAAAAATGATATGTCTGTGAATTATATCAATGACCTTTCTGAGCTTCCGCCGCATACGATGAAAGAGATTGTTCGTTTCTTTCAGGACTACAAAGCCCTGGAGCGTAAAAATGTTACTATTGAGCAGCTGTTGGGCAGGTCATTTGCCTATAAAGTTATTAATGAGAGTATTGAGTTGTATCAGCAGGTTTTTGTAACTAATCAATAAACACATGGGTCTGCAGATTTTTTGGACAATCTTTCTGGTGTTTGCCAACGGTTTCTTCGTGGCAGCGGAATTTGCGATTGTCAAAGTCAGAGGATCGCAGATTGAGATTAAAGCCAAATCGGGAAACAATGTTGCGAAGGTCGCTAAGCATATAACCCGGCACCTGGATGGGTACCTTGCGGCTACCCAACTCGGTATTACCCTTTCATCACTTGGTCTTGGTTGGGTAGGAGAGGCAGTGATGACCGATATTGTAGCACGTTTTTTCGGTCTGTTCAATGTGGAACTGACCAGTACCATTGCCACCAATCTGGGCCTTGTGCTGGCATTCAGCATCATCACCGTATTGCACATCGTGTTCGGAGAGCTTGCTCCGAAATCGATAGCCATACAGCGACCGGTGGGCACCACCATGGCCGTCGCCCTGCCCCTGCAGTTTTTCTATCTGATATTCAGGCCGGTGATCTGGCTATTAAATGGTTTTGCCAATTTCTTTTTACGTATAATTGGTTTCGGCGCGCCCGTCGGCGAGTCTCACCATTCTTCAGAAGAGCTGCAGTACCTGTTAGAGCAGGGAAAAGAAAGTGGCGCGCTGAATATAGCCGAACACGAACTGATTAAGAATGTATTCGATTTCAATGAGCGGGTCGTGAAGAACATCATGGTGCCCCGTACCAAGATCTCGGCCATTGAGGTGGACAGCCCGGAGGAAGAGCTATTGCATACCATTATCAGTGAAGGGTATTCGCGTATCCCGGTATATGAAGAATCAATCGACAAGATTGTCGGGATCGTCCATGCCAAAGATATCCTGCCACTGCTGGTGGAACGAAAAGATCTCGTACTGAAAGAAATTATCCGGAAGCCTTATTTCATCCCGGAAACCAAAAAGATCAACGACCTGATGGCGGAATTCCAGCAGAAGCGCATGCAGATCGCCATCGTATTGGATGAGTTCGGCGGTACAGCCGGCATGGTTACCCTGGAGGACATTATGGAAGAACTGGTGGGAGAGATACAGGATGAGTACGATGAGGAAAAGCCGATCGTGGAAAAAGTATCTGATACGGAATATGTGGTAAATGCCGCCGCGAGTGTATATGACGTAAATGAATACTTACCACACGACCTTCCTGAAAGCCCGGATTATGACACGGTTTCCGGGCTGGTCAGCAGCCTGTTTGATAAGATCCCCGATGTTGGCGAACGAAAGGAGTTTCACGGATACAATTTCACCATCCTGAAGAAAACACAGCAGAACATTGAGTTTGTGAAACTGGAACTGCTGATACAGGAAAATGAAATGGTAGATGAGCGATAACGCCCATGCATCTTTTTTATACACCCGATATTGTCCAGGGACAACCGACTTACACGCTTCCTGAAGAGGAAAGCCGCCATTGTACGCGTGTGCTTCGGTTACAGGAAGGTGCGGAGCTGAATCTGGTGGACGGAAAGGGGACCTTGTACAGCGGGCGTATTGCTGAAGTACATCCTAAACGTACCCTGATACACATCATTGCCCACAGCGATATGTATGGGAAACGGAACCATTACCTGCACCTGGCTGTAGCCCCCACAAAGAATACCGATCGTTTTGAATGGTTTGTTGAGAAAGCGACGGAAGCAGGGATCGATGAGATAACCCCATTGATCTGTGCCCGTTCAGAGCGCAGGGAAATCAAAACCGAGCGATTGGTCAAAGTAGCCGTTGCCGCGATGAAGCAATCGTTGAAGGCGTACTTGCCCCGTGTGAATCCCGCCACACCCTTTCATGAGTTTATTGGAAGCCAGCAACACGGTAAGCTGTTCATCGCTCATTGTATGGATGGGGAAAAGGGGTATCTGACCAACCTGCTCCGGGCCGGTGAACCGGTGGTTGTACTGATCGGGCCTGAGGGCGATTTCAGTGCGGACGAGCTCGTAAAGGCACAGGAATTGGGTTGCCAATCTGTCAGCCTCGGAACGGCCCGCCTGCGTACCGAAACGGCTGCCCTGGCTACCTGCTTTGAAGTGAACTTCCTGAACCGCTGATGATCATACATTATTCTTTCACCAGTACAATTCTGCTGCGGTCCGCCTGGTAGATAGCTTCATAAAAACTGCGGAGCTTGGCATAATCAGCTGCGGGATATCTTCCGCTCCGGTGCAACAGTTGCCGGTAGTACAGGATGGTATCATCCAGTACCGTGAACTGAGCCGTATAGCTGCCAAAATCATTATTCAGCTCCCGGTCGTCAGGCATGGACTCCACCCGATATCCGGGAGGGATACGGATCTCCACGGTGTCCGTATCGAGGTATGGAAATGGTAATTCAATATCAAACCGGCGGTGTCCATCGGGAAGCTGCCGGCTGTGTTTGCTGAGGATATCCGGTTGGATGAACAGCCGTTTTCCGGTAATGGCGGCATAATGTTGTACGGTGGCCTGCAATTCTTCCTCTATATGGGGTATGCGTCCACTGTGTTGTTTATGTTTAAACGAGTGGACTTCATACGTAGCCAGGTCAAGCGCCCGGTTCAAACGTTCCTTCATTTTATCGGCAGAGAGATGATGAATCATTTGGTGTAAGGGATCCTGCTGTTGTCCGGTATATACGGTATTGACCGTCATGTTCAGTTGCCCCTGATCATTTAGTTCTGCCTGAATATGGCGTGTTTGCAGATTCTCATTCACCCCGTAATGAGGGGTCCGGACCAGTTTCCCCCCCTTGTCACTCACCAGCAGTGCATGGCGGTCAGCTGTGAAGGAACTGAGGTAACCTGTCGGCAACGTCTGGCTGGTACATTCCAGCCAGATGGTGTCAGCGTCTCGGGGTACGACCGCCAGGATCACATGGTTGAATTGTTGCGACGGCATGTCTTCTATGATGGGCCGGGCAGTGTTGCCTGCACGCACCAGCGTGTAATAAGAGGGAATGCCGGCCTCTTTAAGGAGACTGTACATGTAGTTGGTGAGCGCTTTACAGTCTCCATACGCATTGGCCGCCACATAAGCCGCATCGAAAGGCTGCCATCCGCCAAGTCCTAACTGTATGCTGATATAGCGTGTATTACGTTGCAGATACCGGTAAAGGGCATCTGTTTTTTCCCAGTCAGACGTTAAGCCGCTGGTTAGCTGATGCACTTCCTGTTTTACTTTTTCAGGAAGTACGTCCCTTCCGGCCGCGAGGGTAGCTACAAATTTCCCGAAACTTTCCCAGTTGCTCATGTCACCTTTATAGCCTTCGATTTCAAAGTGAACCGGGCCCGTGAAGACCGCAGGCACCAACTCGTGGAATACGGGAGCCATCGGCTGCCGCTCGACGGCAGGATAATTATTGATTTCCCAGGTAAGCACTTCCTTGTTTTTTTCGGTTTGCTTTACCGGATCGTCGCCATAGTTGTAGGCTTTGAAACGAATGGGCTGTCCCGGAGGATGCACGATACGGAACCGGCTTTGCTGGACAGCAAACCGGTCACCTTCTACCGGGATCCAGTTTTTCAGGAACAGGCTGTTATTATAAGACTCTTCGTATTCGTATAAAACAGTGTATGGATAAGAGCGATGCAGCACGTTATACGACTTGACACGATGGTCGTCCATCAGGTTACCGCTGCCCATTGCACTTTGGTCTGTAAAATCCTTGCTTCGTATCTTCCGTAGCTCTTTACCTGATGCGTCAAACAAAGTGCCCGATATGGATTTAATGGAAGAAAGTTTACTGTAAGAGAGTGCGATATGGGCATGCTGAGCACCCTTCTCATTTAAAATCGTCACCGCGTAGCGTCGTTTCAATACCGTATTGACCGGAGAGATCATCTCAAAATGGATATCTTCCATTCGCTTAACGGCATCCGCCTTTTCTGTCAATGACGCAGGTATGTGGCTGACTGCCAGCTCCTGTGCAATGGGGAAAAACGGAACCAGAAAGAGGATCGCTATCAGCAAACCGGGAAACAGCCCGGAATAAACAGCTTTTTCTCGGATCATATTTTTTTCAGGACAATGTGCTCATTTTGTTTTTTCACAATATGGTCGAAGAAAGCCCGCAACGCTTCATATTCTTCAGGCATAAATGTAGCCCGTTTGCATATAATTCTGGAGCTGATCTGGATCATATTGTTTTGTTGGTTTACCCGGTACTGGAATATACAGGAGCGTGCATCATCCAGGCTTATTACCAGCTGTTTAGGGATTTCCTCCATCTGGTATCCATCTGGTATGTACAGAGAAAAAGTGATGGTGTTGTCAAAGCCGAAGGGCATTTCTACCGGGTACTTTCTGTCGGCAGACTTAAACGGATTCTCTTTGGCGATCTCATGTTGCAGGGGCTGGATATAGATAACTTGTTCCGTTGTGTTGTTGGAATGGTATACATACTTAATGTGAACGCTGCTGTCCGGAGTGCGGTATCCATTTGCTTCGGCATGATCCAGTGTGTACGATGAGCCAAGTTTGCCGGCCGTTTCTTTACGGAAGCCCTCCAGGCCATCTGCTTTCAGTTTGGTCCGTATGTGCATACTTTCAAATTTACCCGGCCACTGGTCTATTTCGTTGCTGAGTCTGCCTTGGTCGTCAGTAAACACACGGACGGAAGCCACCTTTCGCTCTATCAACGAATCCGGAAACAGGGCAATCGGCTCTCCGACCGCATCTATTTTACGTCCGACGCCGCTGTAGCAGTCGGGGGACAGTGTTCCGAACGGGAGTTGCTGCTGGCTTGCATCCAGCAGGTGGTTTTCTCCTTCTATTTTTACAGCCACCACCACATAGTTATATTTATGCATCAGTGGATACATGATATGCGGGTAACCGTTGTCCCGTGTACTGAGAATGACCGGAGCAGCATCAAGCCCGGCGTAGCGCAGCATGGCAGTGAGTAACAGGTTAATATCAGAAGTTCTTCCTCCTTTCGCGCTTGCCACGTTACGGAGGCCGGCTTTACTCAGATAAAGACCCCTTCGTTGCGTACACGTATAATTGTCACGCATGTAGGCGTAAATTCGTTTGGCACGGTCGAGCTGACCCGGAACAGTATCAATGATACTACCGATATATTCGGCTAACCAGCGATTCTCTTTGCCCAGATCTGCACCGAAGGTTTCGTATTCCAGTAGCTTTTTGCAGGTTTCCGGCCAGCTGCTCATTATTTTTTGCCGTGCCAGCGGCGGCGCATAGGCAGAAAGCTGAAACTCAATATTGGAAATGTGATTGGCAAGCGTACTGGTAAAAGGTTCTTCTTTCAACACAGGAACGTCCTTCATAATCCAACGATTGGTGATCACTTTTGTGCGTATCGATACGGCATTTTGTTTTGAACTAACACCCGTCTGATTGGCCACCGTATAAATAGCAGGGTTGGTTTTCGTATCGTGTTTATGAAGCGGATGGTATCCCTGGGCCAGGAATACATATTCCAGAAACTCAGGAATACTGACGGTATACTCCGACCAAAGCCGGGGAATTGACCCCTGGAATGCCCACGAGGGAAGGCGGAACAGAAAGTCGGAAGTAGTGGTGTACTCATATTCAATGATACAGCCCTCTTTTACATTAGGCAGGGTGAAGCGGTTGACCACCCGATTGGCGCTTTGTTTTTCGGTAAATATCTGATCATTCGTAAGTTTAGTAGTTTCTATTTTGCCATCAGAAAGCGTGTATGTATTTCCCTTTGCGGAAACCAGTTTTTCCTGGTTAGCGCCTTCCATATACAGACCGATAAGCACATTGGCATGATCATAACCATTTTTATTCAGGATGTGTATGCGCCGGTAATGTTTATATCGGATACTGAACCACGCTCTGCTATTCGCGATGAATTCAGCCTGTCCCACGTCCGCAAGAATAACGGCATTTGCAGAGGAATCGATCGCATAGACCTGGTTCTCAAAATCGGAAACACTGATTTTGCCGAATGTAGAGGGGGGATTGTCCTGGGCAAACAAGGCCTGAGACATAAAGAAGCAGATAAAAAAGCAGAGGCCACGCAGGCAAGCATACGGGTGCTGAGATATCATAATATCGATTGGTTTTCTTTCTCGTTTAAAAATAAGTAAATTTTATGAGAGATCGCTCATATGAGAGATAAAAATCCTGAAAGTTTATCCGGTTCGTTGAGTAAATTCCTCCGGAACTTCTTATTTTTAGCCCTTGTTAATTAAGAATCGATACGCAATGAAATTATTGGAAGGAAAGACCGCGTTGGTAACCGGCGCGTCAAAAGGCATAGGACGGAAGATAGCAGAAAAATTTGCAGAACAGGGTGCCAACGTGGCATTTACTTATCTTTCATCGGTTGAGAAAGGGCAGGCGCTTGAAGAAGAACTGAAGGGTTATGGTACCCGGGTAAAAGGTTATCGTTCTGATGCATCGGAATTTGACGAGGCAGAGCAGCTGATTAGCGCGATTGTAGCTGATTTTGGTACGTTGGATATCGTCGTGAATAATGCCGGTATTACCAAAGACGGGCTCCTGATGCGTATGACCGAACAGAATTGGGACGATGTACTGAATGTCAACCTGAAATCGGTGTTCAATGTGACGAAGGCAGCATCAAAGATCATGATGAAGAACCGACGTGGCGTGTTTATCAATATGAGTTCGGTGGTGGGTGTTCAGGGGAACGCCGGGCAAGCCAATTACGCGGCATCGAAAGCCGGGATCATTGGTTTTTCCAAATCAGTGGCTAAAGAGCTTGGTTCCAGAAATATCCGGACCAATGTAGTGGCTCCGGGGTTTATCCGTACGGAAATGACCGATGTGCTTGATCCGAAAGTGGTGGCCGGCTGGGAACAGGGAATCCCCCTGAAGCGTGCCGGTGAAACCGAAGATGTTGCGAATGTGTGTTTGTTTCTGGCATCCGACCTTTCGGCCTATGTGAATGGGCAGGTATTGTCTGTTTGTGGTGGAATGTTATGATCAGGTTACCAGGGGCAGAAGGAGATAACAGCAGGGATTAGTTATCAATAATAATGAAGATATCTTCGTTGTCCTTTTTCATCAGATACTTTTCGCGCGCAAATTTCTGAAGTTGCTTCGGGTTGCTCGTTAGCTCCTGCAGGTCCCGTTTGACCTGCTCTGTTTCGCGCGTATAAAATTCCTTTTCTTCATTCAGGGCTTTCAGTTGCGACCGGTATTCGTATTGCGTAGACAAATCGTTGCGATCAAAAAACAGCATCCAGATCACAAAAGCGGCGGAAGCCAGGATATATTTATTACGGATAATGCTGAGCACGCGTTCCATGAAGCAAACTTAGATAAAAATACAGTTAAAACAAAACCCCACATCGTTCTTCGCCAAAGCAGAAAGATGTGGGGATCAGAAAGCGCTGTATGCGGATTTGCTATTTAGCGTATTTGAAACTTTTTCCCAGGAAACGGGCATTATCGCCGAGTTCCTCCTCAATCCGAAGCAACTGATTGTATTTTGCCATGCGATCAGACCGCGATGCTGAACCAGTTTTTATCTGTCCGCAATTCAGTGCAACAGCCAGGTCGGCGATGGTGTTATCCTCCGTCTCACCGGAGCGGTGTGACATCACAGAGGTGTAACCATTGGTTTGTGCCAGCGTAACGGCATTGATGGTCTCCGTAAGGGATCCGATCTGATTTACTTTTACTAAAATCGAGTTTGCGGTATCGTTATCAATACCTTGTTGCAGGCGTTTTACGTTGGTCACAAACAGGTCATCGCCTACCAGTTGGATATGATCGCCAATTTTTTCAGTCAGCAGCTTCCAGCCGTTCCAATCATCTTCCTGCATGCCATCCTCAATGGAAATGATGGGATATTTCTCCGTCAGTTCAGCCAGGTAATCTGCCTGTTGCGCACTATTGCGTTTGGCTCCTTTTTCGCCTTCAAATTTAGTGTAATCATAGATGCCGTCTTTATAAAACTCGGAAGAAGCACAATCTAACGCAAGGCAAATCTGCTCACCAGGTTTGTAGCCGGCCTTTTCAATGGCTTTCAGAACGGTATCCAGTGCGTCCTCCGTGCCATCAAAGGTAGGTGCAAAGCCACCTTCGTCACCGACAGCAGTTGACAGGCCCCTGTCGTGTAAGATTTTTTTCAGATTGTGGAATACTTCGGTTCCCCACCGGAGTGCTTCCGAGAAGGAAGGAGCACCCACAGGCATAATCATGAATTCCTGGAAAGCGATCGGTGCATCAGAATGCGACCCACCATTGATAATGTTCATCATCGGAATGGGTAAGGTATTCGCATTAACACCACCAATATACCGGTACAGAGGCTGCCGGCTCTCCTGGGCAGCTGCTTTTGCAACCGCTAATGAAACACCCAGGATGGCATTGGCACCCAGGTTCCCTTTATTTTCGGTGCCGTCCAGCTCAATCAGTAATTTGTCGATTGCATTCTGTTCAAAAACGTCAATGCCCTCCAGTGCTTTTGCAATGGTTGTATTGACATTCTCAACTGCTTTTAAGACCCCCTTGCCTACATATACAGATTTGTCTCCGTCACGTAGTTCCACCGCTTCGTGTACACCGGTTGACGCACCCGAAGGTACGGCGGCACGGCCTACAAAGCCATTTTGAGTGGTTACATCTACTTCTACAGTTGGGTTACCGCGCGAATCAAGGATTTGCCGCGCATGTACATCAATAATTAAACTCATAGTTTCTTTACCTTATTCTTCTTTTAATATGATCAATCGGATTTGGTGTAAGCTATACACCACTATTTGTGCATGTCAAACTTAATTAAAAAGGAACGGACATGCAAATCAGTCCAGTAACGCAGCAAATTCGTCAAACAGATACCGGGAATCATGCGGGCCGGGCGATGACTCGGGGTGGTACTGGACAGAGAACGCTTTTTTACCTTTTATGCGGATGCCTTCTATGGATTGGTCGTTCAGGTTAATATGGGTAATTTCCACATGCTCCGCTTTTTCAATATCCTCAGCTACTACACCGAAACCGTGATTCTGGCTGGTGATTTCGCAGCGATCAGCAATGATATTTTTCACCGGGTGATTGATCCCGCGGTGGCCATTGAACATCTTTTCGGTGCGGATACCATTGGCGAGTGCCAGTAACTGGTGGCCCAGGCAAATGCCAAAAAGCGGCTTGTCGGCCTTCAGTATATCCTGTACCGTCCCGATTGCATAATCCATCGCAGCGGGATCACCGGGGCCATTTGAAATAAAGTAGCCATCCGGAGTGAACTGCTCCATTTCGGCAAATGTCGTCTTTGCGGGAAATACTTTTGCATACACGTCCCGGTCGTTAAAGTTGCGCAGGATATTTTTCTTAACACCCAGGTCGAGGACGGCTACGCGATAGCGCGCGTTTTCATTGCCATAATAATAGGGTTTCTCTGTGGAAACCCGGGATGATAACTCTAAACCGGCCATGGAAGGCACCTCTGCCAGCCGTTTTCTCAATGCTTCCACATCGGTGGTTTCTGAAGAAATAATGGCATTCATAGCTCCTTTATCGCGGATATGGCGTACCAGTGAGCGGGTGTCGATATCGGAAATACCCACCAGATTTTCCTGTTCAAAATAATGCTGGATAGAACTATCAGCTAACTTCCGGCTATATGTAATGTTGTAGTTTTTACATACCAGCCCCGCAATCTGAATATTGCCGGATTCCGTTTCTTCATCCGCTATTCCGTAATTGCCGATATGGGCGTTGGTGGTTACCATGATCTGCCCGAAGTAGGACGGGTCCGTAAAAATTTCCTGGTAGCCGGTCATGCCGGTATTAAAGCAGATCTCGCCGGTGGTGGTGCCGATCTTTCCGGCAGCTTTGCCATAGTAAACTGTGCCGTCCTGTAATAATAAAATAGCGGGCAGTTTAGTGTAGTTGGTCATTATAATAATACGCTGATGTAAAAAAGTTATGTATTGAGTCGTTCCTGTTTATAGCATGGATCGGGAGCTTTAACAGCAAAAAAAAGGGCCTCACGGCCTGTATAACGATAAATGAAAAATAAGTAATACCGGAAGGGTATCCGGGTTTTTCTGGCTCAGTAAAAAGGTGCTGTGCTCCGATTTTCACAAAGGACAAAGGTAGGGAATTTTTTTATAATTCCCTGCAAACTACTAAATATTTCACATTATATGAAAGAGGGCTGCCGGTTCATGTCCGCCATATCGTGAGCAGCTCCCTTTTTTTATTTTTTGTAACGAATGCATTCATGGCAAACACAGACTGACATAAATTCGTTATCCCATGTGGGAAGACCTCAAAAGCTTCTCTGGCGTTTTGAGCAAAGGTAAAAGGACAAGTACTATGAGAATAGCGCAGATTTCACCATTGTATGAGTCTGTTCCTCCGAAAGCGTATGGGGGAACAGAGCGGGTAGTAGCGTACCTGACGGAGGAGTTAGTGAAGATGGGACATGAGGTGACCTTATTTGCGTCGGGGGATTCACGGACAGAAGCCCGCCTTATCAGTCATGTTGACAGTGCATTGCGACTTAACAGCGAGATCGTAGACCCGATTGCTCACCACATCATACAGATGGAGGAGGTGGCGCGGCGGGTACATGAATTTGATATGTTGCATTTTCACACCGATTACCTTCATTTCCCATTCTCATCCCGGCTGAATAAGGCTTATCTCACGACACTGCACGGCAGGTTGGACATCCGGGACCTCAACTATATCTACCGGTATTTTCCGCAGCAGCCGTTGGTATCTATATCCGACTCCCAGCGGCGGCCGGTGTCCGGTGCCAACTGGATGGGAACCATTTATCATGGCCTGCCCCTTCATCTTTATCAGCGCGGAAGTGGTGACGATGATTATGTGGTTTTTATTGGCAGGATCTCTCCTGAAAAACGCCCGGACAGGGCTATCGAGATTGCCGGCCAGGCAGGGATGAAGATAAAAATCGCCGCAAAAGTAGACAAGGCCGATACGGAATATTATGAAGCACGCATCCGCAGGCTGATGCAACAGCCACATGTGGAATTCATCGGAGAAGTCGGCGAGGAGCAGAAAGGCGAGCTCCTGGGTAATGCAAAAGCGTTATTGTTCCCTATCGACTGGCCGGAACCTTTCGGCATGGTGATGATCGAGGCCATGGCCTGCGGTACACCCGTGATTGCTTATCCGAACGGATCTGTTCCGGAAGTGATCCGCCATGGTGTATCGGGGTTTCTGGTTAATAGTATGGATGAAGCGGTAAAGGCACTCGAAAATATAGGTGCCTTAGACCGGAGTACGGTCCGAGGTGAATTTGAAAAGCGTTTCAGTGCGGGTGTAATGGCGGCCAACTATGTGGCTCTTTACGAGCGCCTGATAGGTATAAGGCATATGGTATCCGATCTTTACCCTGAACCGGGGCTAAGTAATGTAAAGAGAGCCTGAAGGAGGCAAATTGGTCTATGGGAAAAACAGCAAAAGAGGAAATAGCAGACAACATCCCTTATGAGATACATACCGACGTTGTACATGCCGAGGAAAGTGTGCATGTATTGAATTACGGAGATACGTTCTGTATTGTCGACAAAATGGGTAATATCCGTCCGTCCGGAAAGGGGATATATGGGATTTACCACCGTGATACCCGGTACATCAATAAACTGGAATTACGGATAAGCGGGAAGCTGCCTACGCTCCTCAGTTCAAGCGTAAAAGAAGAAAACGAAATATTGTCTGTTGACCTAACTAACCCCGGACTTACCGACACACAGGGTATCTCTATAGAACAAGGCTCGCTGCACGTCAAGCGCAGTCAGTTCGTAAGAGCTAATGAATTTCGTGAAGAGATCACGATCACAGGGTATCACGGCAACGTGTGTGAACTGGAGCTGATGTTCAGTATACAGGGCGATTTCAAAGATATGTTTGAAATAAGGGGAACCGAAAGGCCGGAACGCGGAGAACTGCTTCCCGGCGAGTTGGTTGATAACAGGAAGCTGGTATTAAGCTACCGTGGATTGGATGGAGTTGTCCGCCGGGCCATCGTCTCCTTTCCGGTTCCGGCGCAGCATTACAGTGCCCAGGGGCATCTGTATTTCCGGATCTGCTTCCGGCCGGGTGATGAGTATCGCCTTTCCTATGCGATTACTTTTACCGCCGATGATATCGAAGTGCCGTCTGATGAAAAAGCGTATGAAGAAGCGAAACAATTGCTGGTGCCTTATCTGAATAAAGCCAAAGCATTTTTTCCGGTCATCGAAACATCCAACGAACAGTTCACACATTGGGTGAATCGGTCACAGGCCGACCTGGTTTCCCTGATGGCTGATACGCCTTACGGCAAATACCCCTATGCGGGCGTGCCCTGGTATAATACTGCATTTGGCCGTGACGGGATTATCACGGCACTGGAAACGCTTTGGGCAGCTCCGCATCTTAGCAGAGATGTCCTCCTCTTTCTTGCCGCAAATCAAGCCGATTGTGAAGATCCTGCCAGCGATGCGGAACCCGGAAAGATCCTGCACGAAACAAGAGGTGGAGAGATGGTGGCGCTGAACGAAGTACCGTTCAGAAAATACTATGGAACTATTGATGCAACGCCGTTGTTTGTGATGCTTGCCGGTGAATACTTTGCAAGGACGGCGGATGAAGATACGATCCGGCGGATCTGGCCGAATATCAAAGCGGCTCTCCTGTGGATTGAGTTGTATGGTGACGCTGATGGCGATGGGTTCGTTGAATATCGCCACAAAGCAGAAAACGGCCTGACGAATCAGGGTTGGAAGGATAGTCATGATTCCATATCGCATCAGGATGGAGCGTTGGCGGAACCGGCCATTGCACTCTGTGAAGTACAGGGATATGTTTATGCCGCTAAAAAGCATGCGGCGACACTCGGCCTGCTGTTGGGAGAGGAATCATTAGCCAGAAAATGGCAACAGGAAGCGGATGATCTGAAACGACGTTTCAATGAAGTATTCTGGGATCAGGGACTGAATTGTTATGTGCTTGCCCTTGACGGGCAAAAGAAACCCTGCCGGGTGGTTAGTTCAAATGCCGGCCATGCCCTATACACAGGGATCGCAGACCATGACAAAGCAATCCGGTTGGCAGAAACATTACTCAGCCCTTCCATGTTCTCCGGTTGGGGTATACGGACCCTTTCGTCAGCGGAGAAACGGTACAACCCGATGTCTTATCACAATGGCACGGTATGGCCGCATGATGTGGCGATCATAGCAGCCGGTATGTCCCGGTACGGATTGATGGATGCCGTGATAAAGCTCACAACGGGTTTGTTTGACGCTTCGTTGTTTATCCAGCTCCAGCGCCTTCCTGAACTATTCTGCGGATTTGTGCGGAGGCCGGGCGAAGGACCGACAGCCTATCCGGTGGCCTGTTCGCCGCAGGCCTGGTCGGTAGGAGCGGTATTCATGCTGCTGCAGTCACTGTTAAACCCCCGTTTTAATCCGCGTCGGCGCGAAATATCGCTGCACCGGCCTGTATTGCCTGATTATCTGTGCAGGATCCGTTTGTCGGGCCTGCAGGTTAGTGATATTTCCGTTAATCTGGAAATGGAGCGTCATCACCATGACAGACGCGTAAGTATACATTGGCCCAATCAGCCCCATGACTGGAAACTCATCGTAGAATGGTGACATTATTATCAAAAAAATCTGCTTTTTAGGTGCTTTCTTCATGATTAAAGCCTAACTTTGGGCGCCATTGGAAAATGGATGCAATGGCATCTTTTGAAATATTTTGTTGTTATGAAAGAGAAATCTGATATAGGCGTTATCGGAATCGCCGTGATGGGTGAAAACCTCATTCTGAATATGGAAAGCAAAGGCTTTCATGTTTCTGCTTATAACCGTACCGTTGACAAAGTTGAACGGTTTGTTGAGGGGCGGGCAAAAGGCAAGAATATTTATGGGGCTACTTCCATTGAAGATTTTATCGCATCCCTGAAGCGCCCGCGCAAAGTGATGCTGATGGTGAAAGCCGGAAAGCCGGTCGACGATTTTATTGAAACACTGATTCCACTGCTGGAACCGGGTGATATTATCATTGATGGTGGTAATTCTCATTTCCCGGATACGGAGCGCCGCACAAAATATGTTGAAAGCAAAGGGTTGCTATATATCGGCACGGGGGTTTCAGGAGGTGAAGAAGGTGCCTTGCTCGGCCCGTCCATTATGCCCGGCGGAAGCCGTGCTGCCTGGCCTGCCGTGAAACCTATATTCCAGGGTATCGCTGCTAAAGTAGCCGACGGATCTCCCTGCTGTGACTGGGTAGGCGATGGTGGTGCGGGCCATTTTGTTAAAATGGTTCATAATGGCATCGAATACGGTGATATGCAGCTTATCAATGAAACCTACCATCTCATGAAAGATGTGTTGGGAATGACATCTGATGAAATGCATGAAGTGTTCAAAGTATGGAATGAAGGAGAGCTGAACAGCTACCTGATTGAGATCACCACGGATATCCTCGCTTTTAAAGATGAAGACGGGCAGCCGCTGATCGATAAGATTCTGGATACAGCCGGACAGAAAGGTACCGGCAAGTGGACCGGCACGGTTGCACTGGAGCTGGGAGTTCCGCTGACGCTTATTACGGAATCGGTATTTGCCCGCTGTTTATCCGCGCTTAAAAATGAACGGGTGGCCGCTTCAAAGGTGCTTATCGGGCCGGCATCTGCCTTTAACGGAGATCGCCAGGCATTTATCAATGACCTCAGGGACGCCTTGTATGCATCGAAGGTAATTTCCTATGCACAGGGGTACCAGATGATGCGTGCCGCTGCAGCAGAATACGGATGGGAACTGAACTATGGGGATATTGCATTGATGTGGCGTGAGGGCTGTATCATACGCTCTGCTTTCCTCGGTAAGATAAAAGAGGCCTTTGATACGAACCCCGATTTGCAGAACCTGATTCTGGATGACTTTTTCCGGGAGAAAATATTGGCAGCACAGGCCGGCTGGAGAAGGGTAGTGGCCGCTGCTGTTACCAACGGGATACCGGTTCCGTGTCTCAGTGCCGGGCTGATCTATTTCGACGGTTATCGCAGTGAGCGCCTTCCTGCTAATCTGCTGCAGGCGCAGCGGGATTATTTTGGTGCACATACCTATGAGCGGCTTGATAAACCCCGTGGAGAGTTTTTCCATACGAATTGGACAGGCCGCGGAGGTGAGACGTCTTCAACAACGTATGATGTGTAAGGCTTAAACAAGAAGCTGCCCTCTCGGGGCGGCTTCTTTGGTTGTCCCTATTCCTTCAAGCTGTCTGATCTTGTCGTGGCAAAGGCCACAGGCAATTTTCTGTAAAGCACAGGCTCTGTCAAACAGTACCCATGCCTGTTGCTCCGTCACATCAAACCCCGAAGCGTAACGGCAATCCATATAGCTGCTTTTTAAGATATTAAAAAGCGTTTTGTCATGTTCGGTTTTACGGGGGAATAGCGGGTTAATGTCTTCTGATAACCGGCTGCATAGCTTAAGAATCCAAGCCAGGTTATGCGTGCGGAGATTGAAACCCATCAGCACCCGTAGCATAGCCTTGCAGGTATGTTCAATGGCCTGATGGATCATAAAGGCTGCCATGCTGAAATTGGTTTCAGCGATGCAGAAAGAAGCACAATCCATAAAGCCGCTTGCCGTGCTGTACCACCGGTGCCATGATTTTTTGATGGCGATGAGCAATTCGGCCCGCGTAGGATAGGTATCTGTTTTTGCCGGCAGCCGTGTTCCGGAGTGGTATAGGATCGCACCGTTATGATATACAGTCGTTATAAATTGATTTCCCTCCTGCAGCAGGTGATGCATTTCTTTTTCGGTACACAGGCTGATGATACATTCAAACCAATCATCGCTGACAGCGTTGGCAATATCATGTTCGGCCATCTGTTGGCCATCAGGGCATACCACCAGCAGATCGAACTGACAAAGTGTGGACAGCGTATTTTCGGTAAAGCACTGTGTTGACCGGATCTGTTGGCGGCGTAACCCGTAGCAAAGGATACTGACGGGTGTTGCTTTTGCTTTTATGTAAGCAAGAGCTTCTTTTAGCTTCTGATGCTCGGTATGGGTGAGATCCTGGATAAAGAGATGCATGGAATCGGGATTATTTACTGTTCCTGGCAAGTTATTTTACCTTCTTTGAGGAGGCGGATGTGTGCAGAGCAGACCGTGTGGGCTGTTTCAATCATGCGGGTTACATATTCCAGCAGCTTTTTTACCTCTTCTGCCGTTGCTTCAAATTTGTCATGATAGCGGGCGTCGGAATAACCTTTTGACAGGATGCTGATCAACCGGGCATCTTCAGGCGTGCTTTTCGGAAGTACGAGGCCGCTGTCGGGCAACGTAAGGTCAATGATGTTGATCAGTCGTTGTAAGCTGTTGGTGCCGGTTTTATATCCTGTCAGTACTCTCAACGAACCGCAATAACTATGGATTGCTGCCTGGTGCAGCATGAAAATTGCTAATGGAAGATGTTGTTCCTGCTGAAAAAAGACAGCCCCTTTCAGGAAATCATTGGAAAGGTTGCCGAACTTTTCCCAGAATTTCTCCCGCCTGATAATGCGCTTGCTGGCCGGTACTCCCTCGCCCGGTGCACTGAAAGACTGTTCGTTGCGGTCATGCAGCAACAGGCCTTTTTTATAGATCCCGGTGAAAAACGTACTCCCCTTCTCAAGCGCCTGGTTTATTTCTTCCATACGATGTACGAATATAATAACAGTGGCAATGTGACGGCACAGGTCTTCTGCTTTTTGCTGTATCACAAAATCATGTAACCGCTCATCTGCTGATGGCACGAGCAGCAGGCAGTATCGGTTAAAAGCATCATCAGAAACCGGTTTCGTTTCTTCTGAAAAGCAGCTTTTTGTTGTGGTTGCTCTGATTTTGCTGCTGAAGCAGATCAGCTTTTCAGGGCGAATGAAGCTGGTTATGGCATGGGTAATCTGTTTCAACTGGTCATTTCCGATGTGTTCTGACAACGGAGATACGTCCTGCAATGGTGTGGTTTTCTTTGTCATGGTATTTTTGGCTTAATGGCTAACGGGGTATACTGTTTTGTAAAGTTTATGCTGTCGCTGGTTTATTGATGGGCTTCGGTATCCAACGTTCTTTCCCATGTCCGGATTTCATAAATCACGTACAATGTTTCTGTTAACCGTTCCAGTTCGTCCATAATTTTGAAAGCGAGCCCTTGCTTATTGGTGCCGAAAGGGTTGTCTTTATGAGAGGCATAGCGCAGCAGGTCATCCAGCAGCGTCTGCCACTCCTCTGGTGTTTTATAGGTAAAAAAAGCATTCAGCGACATCACCGGCCGGGTAACCTCCTCGTGATTCAGGATTCGTAACTGCTGGAAATATCCGGTTTTTGGGCGTAGCGTACGATTCGGATCAGCTAACCGATGTACTGTTTTCTGCCAGGGATGGTTTTCAGGGAAGGTTATCTCCGGAGTTACCTGCGTGATGCAAAAAGCGATTTCCATCATCCTGACCAGCCGCCGGTGGGTAACGGCATAGTCCTGAAGTCTGCCTTTGCGCAGTAAGCCGGCATCGTGGGCGGAGAATGCAGATCGGATCAGGTCGGAGATGTCATCACGGAGGAAATCCACATCTGTTTCGTATTGGAACAGCTGGTGCACGTGGCTGAACGGCTGCTGTTGATCATCCGGGGTCAGATATCTGAACGGGACAGCGGATAATAAGTTCTGGTTGGTTTCCATGATTGTCGGTTTTAATAGTAATTTTGTTTAGCGGTTATTTTTAAGAAAGGTTGTTTTCTTTTGAAACAAAAATATGATCTTTAGATCATTTTGCCAAATTATTTAGGACAAAAAAGCTATTTATGTTAGAAGATATTGATTTTCAGTCGGAAAAAATTGGGCAGCGGTTGCGGGAGGTCAGGAAAGAGAAAGGTGAAACAGTCGAACAGTTTTATGGTCCCCTGATGAAAGCATTCAGCAATGGCTCTTCCATTGAGAATTTCAGACGGAAACTGGGCCCCCGGCTGGCCAGGGATATTATCGAATATCATCATATCAACCCGAACTATCTTGCTACGGGCGAAGGAGAGAAGTTCCTCGCCGTACGTAAATACCGTAAAGGTGGCATTTTGCCTAAGTCAGAGATCGAAATTACCGATATTCCTTTTTATAACGTAACGCTCGCCGAATTCGCGCAGGAAGAGTCTATCTGGAAAGAGAGACCGGAATATTATATTAATTTCCGGCCTTTCAATGATTGCCGAGCTTACTTACCCGTTTACGGCGATAGTATGTATCCCCTCTATGCGAGTGGCGAGATCATAGCCATCAGGGAGGTCAGCAACCCTGACGTGATACAATGGGGCGAGGCGTATCTGGTCATTACGGATGAGCGGGCGAATAACATGGCAACCGTCAAGCTGCTTTTCCAGCATACGGAAAATGACAAAATCATTCTGCGCGCTTCCAACCCTGAATACAGTGGCGATACAGTGATCGCGAAAGATGCCATCCGCAAATTATACATTATAAAAGGGAAGATTACACGGCACCAGTTGTAGGCGGCGGGCAGAAAGATTAGTAACTACTTGCCTGATCCAGTTGTTGCAGTTCTTCCGGGGTGAGACGTACTTCGGCGGCTAATAACAGTTCACGCACTTGTTCCTCGCTGGTGGCGCTGGCAATGGGAGACGTGACCAGTGGTTTATGTAACAGCCAGGCCAGTGCGATACGGGCCGGAGTAGCTTGGTGAGCCTTCGCCAGATCGTCAAGAGCTGTCAGAATGCGGAATCCACGTTCATTCAGGTATTTCTTCATTCCGCCACCCCGGCTGCTTTTTCCTAGGTCAGCCTCGCTGCGGTATTTGCCGCTGAGAAACCCGCTGGCCAGCGCATAGTAGTTAATAACCCCGAGTTGTTCTTCCTGCACAAGTGTCGCGTATGCTGATTCAAACTTCTGCCGGTCATACAGATTGTATTCCGGCTGCAGGCTGACATATTCGGCCCATCCATTGGAGCGGGCCGCCTCATTGGACGCCCTGACCCGCTCAGCACTGAGATTGGAAGCACCGACGAACCGGACTTTTCCTTCTTTGATCAGCTGGTCAAAAGCCTGCATGGTTTCAGCTACCGGTGTTTCCGGATCGTCATAATGCGACTGATACAGATCAATGTAGTCTGTTTGCAGACGTTTAAGGGAGCGCTCAACGGCCTGGTTGATGTATGCCGGCTTTAATCCCTTTTTGTCCGGACCCATTTCTCCGCCCAATTTAGTAGCGATAATCACCTCATCACGCCTGCCGTGCTTTTTCAGCCAGTTTCCGATGATAGTTTCCGACTCTCCTCCTTTATTGCCGGGTACCCATTTGGAGTAGGTGTCAGCGGTATCTATAAAGTTAAAGCCACCATCGGTGAAGGCGTCCAGTATCCGGAAGGACTCCTGCTCATTCAATGTCCAGCCGAAAACGTTGCCACCGAATGCGATGGGTGATACATTTAATGATGATTTTCCTAAAATACGCTTATTTGTCATGTCATTCTGAATATGATTCCTTTTCAAAGTTACAGGAGCCGGCAGCAGATCGTTTCAACGAATACTCAATTTGAAATCTATCTGACAATTGCTCGTTGTTGTTTTTTGTGGTAGA
The DNA here is from genome assembly GCA_964546645.1 of uncultured Sphingobacteriaceae bacterium. Classification (GTDB taxonomy): domain Bacteria; phylum Bacteroidota; class Bacteroidia; order Sphingobacteriales; family Sphingobacteriaceae; genus A37T11. The sequence continues at coordinate 11,513 of CAZJKM010000010.1, read as the reverse complement.
TTTGAGAGTTATATAACAAGCCTTATGAAAAGACTCATGTCGTACGTGTTAACGGTCAGTATGTTTTGTGTGTGGATAGGTATGGCTATTGCCCAAACCAGGCAGCCGAATATCATTTTTGTACTAGCGGACGACCTGGGCTATTCAGATCTCGGATGTTACGGTAATCCGGTTGTATCCACTCCTTTCCTTGACAGTATGGCGGCAAACGGCGTCAGAGCTACCAACTACGTGGTAACAAGCCCTTCCTGCACGCCGTCAAGGGCTTCCCTGCTTACCGGCCGCTATGCTTTCAGGTACCACCTGCCGACGCCGATAGGACCAGGCTCCCCAAAGGGATTGCCTGATGAAGAGGTGACCATTGCCGAAATACTGAAGACGGCGGGATACCATACCGGGCTGGTTGGTAAATGGCATCTGGGGGACCGCCATACTTTTCATCATCCTAATGCTCAGGGATTCGATTTTTTCTATGGAATGCTCTATAGCCATGACTACAGGCGGCCATACGTGCAGACAGATACGGTTATTAAAATATTCCGGAACCGGACACCGGAAGTGCTGCGTCCGGAGGATGCACATCTGAGCGGCCTGTACCACCATGAGGCAGTCAGGTTCATTAAAGAAAGACCCGCAAAGCGGCCTTTTTTTCTTTATTATGCGCACAACATGCCCCACCTGCCTGTAGCATTGGCTGCGCAGGCCGACCGGATAAAAGACAGTCACGCTAAAGGGCCGCTGGCAGCCGTGCTGGAAGACCTGGATACGTATCTGGCTCAGTTGTGGCAGGCCATTGAGGAGGAGGGGCTGGCTGATCATACTATCCTGATATTCTCCAGTGACAACGGGCCCTGGATCGAGTATCCCTCCCGTATGGAAGGCGATCAGGTCACACAACGATGGCATGTTGGTACGGCTGGTATATTCAGGGGATCAAAAGCGCAGACATACGAAGGAGGAGTGCGGGTACCTTTCATCATTCATTGGCGGGGGCATGTTCCTGCCGGTACGGTATTAAGGAATACGATCAGCAACCTCGACATGCTGCCTACTCTGGCCGGATGGGCGGGAGCAACGGTTCCCACGTCTGTCCGTCTTGATGGTCAGTCTATTGATTCTCTTCTGACGGGGAAAGTGGATGAGTACAGCTATATACATCGCCCGATTTTCCTGATAAACAGTCGCGGACAGGCAGAGGCTGTAAAAAGCGGTGATTGGAAGTTTCGCAGCGCCTACACTGAAAATACGGGTACGGAAGTGGGTGCTGCCGGGCAAAACGAAGAACTTTTCAATCTCGTGTGGGATCCTGCCGAACGCAGCAACCTTCTTTCAGCTTATCCGCAGGAAGCGGGAAAACTCAGGGAAATGCTGGACAAGTTCAACCGGGAATCCGGAAAGTGAGCCGGCTTCGGATGAGAGGCTTATCCGGCATGATACACAGCCAGGTCGGCAATAAGTGAGGAAATTATTTTTCCTGTTTTCATGCCATACTCTGCCGCGACGGCCGTCAGCTGGTCCTGGAAAACATAGCCGATAGAGCCGATGCAGTTGAGTTCGTATTGCCGATAGTCCGGGTAGGCGCTGACCAGATTGGTGAAAAAATGGTGGAAGGCAGTCGTTACCACCTTTTCTCTATAACCGGCATCCGCGTTATCTTTTGTCAGAAAGTGGGTGAAGCCGGCGCAATAACGATTGGGAAGTTTGGCGGCATAGACCCGGCTCATCAGTTCGGAAGGTGTGAGCGCATATTCCTGGAAGAAGAATTCCCTCATAGCGGCCGGCATCTTGCCACGGATATAGTCGCTGATGATTTGTTTGCCAATATATGCCCCGCTCCCTTCGTCTCCTAACAGGAAGCCCAGCGAATCGATATTGTCGGTGATCTTTTCACCATCGTAGATACACGTATTGGTGCCTGTGCCGAGGATAGCCACAAATCCTGCTTTTCTTCCAAGCAACGCCCTTGCAGCTGCCAGCAGGTCGCCTTCCACATATACCTCCGGTGCCTGGGAAAACACATCCTGTAACGTGCTTTGCATGACGGCGATCTTATCACCCTGACAGCCGGCCCCATAAAAATGCACAGCAGAAATGCGTTCCGGAGCCAGATTGTCCGGGAGGCTCCTGCGCAGCGATTCCTTTACATAATCCGGCGTCACAAAGAAAGGATTATAACCTTCGCTTTCAAAATAGACCTTTTTGTCCCCGTTTCTTATAGCGCACCAGGCTGTTTTGGTTGATCCGCTGTCTGCAATTAATATCATTAATGGAAAATTGAAAAATATGATTCCTTTAGACGACTTATGATTCTCTGCGGCTAAAATAATCAATAAATCCAATAAATAGTGTTGTTTTTACACTATTCCGGTTGCTTCCATGTTACCGGCAGGGACTGTCTCTTCCTGTACTTATCGGTGTTTACCGGCTGGGGGACTTTTACATAGTACCCCGTACCATCGTAGGGCCGCTTGCGCGGATGTTCCCGGCAGGTGACAGAGCAGCATCCTTCCATTGCCTCTCCGCAGGCATCACACTGCGTAAAGTGTTCATTGCACTCGGGATTGGCACAATTAATCATTTTGCCGGTTATGGTACCGCAATTAAAGCAGCGGGAAACAACCGTTGGATTCACTTGGTTTACCTCAACGGTTACCCGGTTGTCAAATACGTAGCATTTTCCTTCAAAGTCCTTTCCACCTGCTTCCTTGCCATATTTAATGATGCCGCCATGCAGCTGATAAACCTCTTCAAAGCCCTCCCGCAGTAACAGGGCGGACGCTTTTTCGCACTTGATACCGCCGGTACAATAGGTCAGGATCTTTTTGTCCCTGTATTTGGCCAGTTCGTTAATTTTTTCCGGAAACTCTCTGAAATTTTCAATGTCCAGCGTGAGCGCATTTTTAAAGCGGCCTACCTGGTGCTCATAATTTGAACGCACATCGAGGATCACCACATCGTCCCGGTCCTTCATTTCCATGAACTCCCGGGGCTCCAGGTGCTTTCCGGTTTGTTTGTTAGGGTCGATCACTTTCGGATCGCGGAGCCCGGAGTGTACGATCTCCGGCTTATACCGGCAATGCATTTTGATAAAGGACGGTTCTTCGACCTCGTCAATCTTAAATGCTGTTTTTGTAAAACGCGGATCAGCGTGGACCGCATCCATATATGCTTTACAGGCTTCCGGGGTTCCCGATACCGTGCCATTCAGGCCTTCATCGGCCACGATGATGCGACCGACCAGTCCGAGTGATTGACAAAAATCCAGGTGTTGCGCGGCAAACTCTTCCGCATGCTCAATAGGGCTGTAGCAATAGTACAGCAGGGTCTGATAGTTCTTCATTGCTCATTGATACCGCTGCAAACGGCGTTTAATGCGCAGCAAAAATACAAAAATTAATGGTTAGTGGTGTTTTCTTTTCCGGTTGGCCGCTATATTCAGGTAGAGAGCCAGCAAAAAAACAACAGCGAAGCTGATGGCCGTAACCGTATCGATCATAGCGGGGTCTGTATTACTTCCTGTTGATTTGTCGACTATATATTTAATGAACGAATTGGGCAGATGCTGCTCTCCGAGCTGTGTTTTTACCTGCCACTGCCAGTCTGTTATCGGGCAGTAGCCGATGCCGTACCAGATGCCCAGTACCAGCCAGGATGCGGCCGTTAGCAGTACGCCATACAAATGCAGCCTGCGCGTGGCGGGCCAGATCCAGCCAAAGAGATTAAACCCGATGATCCCCAGGTGTAACAGGGTGTAAAATATATCAAGCAACTGTAACCACATATCCGTTTGGAAAGAAAACCTTCTTTTCGATTTTGTATTAACAAAGATATGCAAACCTGAAATGCACATTTGAGAGTTTACGAAAAAACGGTATCTTTATTCTGCTTAAAAAATCCAACAGTCTTGGCAACCAATAAACACGCTGTTATCCGCTATAAAACGCTTGATCGATGCTTTTCCAATCCGGGAAAGAGGTATTTTATTAATGACCTTATCGAAGCCTGCTCCGAAGCCCTTGTTGATGCTGCCGGAGAACATCAATCCGTATCCAGAAGCCAGGTCTTTGAAGACATCAGGTTTATGGAAAGCGAGCAAGGTTTCCGTATCTCGTTGGAGAGATACAAAGATGGGAAGATGGTCTACTATCGTTATTCGGATACAAATTTTTCTATTGATAATCAACCGCTCAATGCGCTCGAACAAGAGCAAATTAAAGAAGCTTTGTTTACGCTGTCCAGGTTCAAGGGAATGCCTCAGTTCAAATGGATTGCCGAATTGATTACGAAGGTGGATGCTAAGTTTGATTTACAGAATACCTCACGCACCATCATTGCTTTTGACCAAAACCAAGACCTGAAAGGGGTGGAGTACATCAACGAACTATACAATGTCATTCTGTACAAAAAGCCAATAGCCGTTTTGTACAAAAGTTTTAAGTCCGACCAGGCACAGGATATAACCCTGCACCCTTATTTTTTGAAGCAGTACAATAATCGTTGGTTTCTTTTCGGACTGAACCCTGATACGATGAGGTTGCAAAACTTGTCGCTTGACAGGATTGAACGGATTACGGAGTTGCAACTTGATTACGTCGACAATATGGATATTGATTTTGAAGAATATTTTGAAGATATCGTAGGGGTAACGGTATTGGAGAATGATATAGAACGAATCGAACTCCGGTTATCAGACAATATATTACCCTATATCCAGACCAAACCATTACACGGTACACAAATTTATCATAAAGACAAGGGTATCCTCTCTTTGAAGGTGAAGCCAAATTATGAATTGGAAAGCTTGATCTTGTCCTATGGCGAAAATATTGAGGTGCTTCATCCATCGTCCTTGCGGGAAAAAATAGAAAATCGGATAAAAAAGATGATGGAAAACTATCTGTCCAGATAGGCTGTACAGGTGCATTTCACTTTTGTGGAAACAAAAAGGAATTAAAGAATAACAGAACAGACTATGGCAAGAGTTTACGATGAAGATGCAATTGATTCAGCTTATGAATTTATATTGGAAATCAGATCGATTTTTGGAAAAACGAACGTGCATAGTGCAGAAGAATTGAAAGGTCTTGTTGTATTAATGCTTTTCATCGATTATGTCCTTAAGGAAGGCTTGGCTCATATAGACTGGATTAATTGGAGTGAAGAAGCTCCTTATGGAGAGCTTACGTCCGAATCTTCGATGAGTTTGCTCAGTAAGGAAACCCTAATGGGGGTTATAGACCAGATTGAAAAGCAAATACCTGTTTTAAAAGGAGTGTTTGGTGAGTTAATAAACTTTAAATCCGAGGCTCTTGATGAAGCTGTTCTTAAAAAGGTTTTACTTGGATTTACTAATTTAAAGGCCAACTGGAGTAATTTTCCTGAATCAACCGTTTTTACTGAGGTAGTTTACGAGCTCTATGCTAACGACACAGTAAAAAATACATCCCGTCTGCACGTGCAAGGTCATGAAATCAGCGAACTGATGACTCGCTTCGTTCCTTACCGTGAAGGCGTGCGTATTTACAATCCGTTTTCGGGATTAGGCGAATTTCTTTTAAATGATAAAGAAGATATTAACTATGTGGGGGTAGAGATTAATCAAACAGCTTATAACCTATCAAGATTATTACTTTTTGTAAACAAGGCAAACAACAGCACCGCCTACCTCGGAGATGTATTTGCAAAGGATAACCATATAACCGGAAAGTTTGATGAGGTGATTTGCCACCCCCCCCTTCAGTTAAAGCCAATTGAGATTATAACCCATTGTTTGGATGCGCTAAATGACCAGGGCAAAGCTGTTATTTTATTGCCACGTGACTTTCTGAACTCAACAGACGAACAGGGTTTGGCTTTAAGAAAACATTTGACAGACAATAATTTGATTGAGTGGGTTATCACGTTACCATCCAATCGTTTACCATATACCGGTATCAGCACGGCCATTTTAGTGCTTACTAAGACACGCCGGGAAAGCCAAGGATTTGGTATGATTGATTTATCAGTAGACAGCCGTTTATCTGATGTTTTCTATCACGGTATCGCAAAAGTATCGGATAGTGCCAAAACCGAAACGCCATGGATTGTTGCGCCAAACATAGAAGAAATTGCAGCACGTCATTATAATCTGATTCCGGCATTGTATCTTTTGGAAAGGAAGCGGGAAAAAGCATTGAAAACAGGCTATAAACTTGTTAAGCTAAAGGATATTATAAAACCAACTAAGATTGACGATAAATACAAATATAGGAGTGGGAATCCGATAATTCGTCTGGCGAAAGAGTATGATAATTCGGTGGTAGAGAACGACTACACTCATGAAGATTACGACTATGATTGGGATGATGATAAGCCTCGTTACTATCGTTTGGCTTCAAAGAGTCTATTAATGGCCAACAATGGAACAATCCCTAATGCCACATACTACAATAGTGGATACGACGAGGATGACGAAGAACTCATCAATGCATTATCTAAGTATCTTGCATATTATGATAGTCATGAGACCTATGCGTTTACCTTTAAAACTGACAAAATCAAAGTAGACTATCTATTAGCAGAGTTGCGTAAAGACTATGTGAAGCAACAATGGGATTGTTACCTAACCGGAGCTGGTATAACCGTAGATGGTCTTTTGCAAATAGAGATTGAAGTGGTAGAATCCCCTGAACAGCAAGAGAAGGATGTGAAAGCATTTGGAGAATCCTTAATGGAGAAAAGACTGGAAGAACATGAAAGCATTGTCAAAGAATTGAAAAAACGGCAGCAGCAGGATTTGTTCATCAAAAAGCATAGAATAGCTCCGCATCTTCTTAATGCTACCTCATTTGTAAAAATCTTGACCAAGCAAATGAAAAAAAATAGTGGGTTGCTTAAAGAACAGGATGTAATAGATGCAGAGGATGATGTTACGGTTGGCTCATGTTTACAGGGATTAAAAGATAGTTTGCAGGAAATAGCTGATTACATAGAAAATCTAGCCAATGAAATAAAATACTATCCAGCTGAAAATCTGTCGATAGACACATTGTTATCCGAATTGACTACTAAGACAAGGAAGAATAAACCTTTTAAGATTATCTATCGCAACGAATCTCATAGTGTTAAAAAACTTCAAATCAGTTTTGCAAGAAAAAATTTTGAAGAACTTTTTAACAATATCCTCGGCAATGCCGAAAGACACGGATTTACTGAAAAAGATAAAAAATATAAGGTCAAGGTTAGCCTCTATTATGACGAATCGGAAAAAAAAGTACGAGTGACTTTTGAAAATAATGGTAATCATTTTCCAGAAGGCGCTATAGAACGCTACCATGTTCGATATGAAAGTGTAGGAAAAACAGGCAATACAGGAATAGGTGGCTGGGAAATCACACAAATAGCTGAAAATTTTGGTGGACAGGTAACAGTTAGCAATCTAAATCCTAACTCAGATTCAGATTATAAGGTTAGAATTGAGTTAGCGTTAAACACAATAAACAAAGATAATGGATAAGATATACAACGTATTATGGATTGAGGATGAACCCGGGAAAATGACTGCTTTTAAGTTAGTTGCCAAATCCGAAGGAATAATTCTTGATCAGTTCAATACTTCCAAAAAAGGTATAGAAGCATTGGAAAAGGATATTAATAAATATGATGCAGTTATTTTAGATGCAAAAGGTTACGATGAGTCAGAAGATGAAACACAAGAAGTAACAGGCTTGCAAAGCTCTATTACAGGAATAGCAGGTTTGGAAAAACAATATAACCGAAAAATTCCTCATTTCATTTTCACGGGACAACCGGATTTGATGGCAGATTCTACATTCAAAAGTCACCATAAGAAAACTCCAATATACAGTAAGAATAAAGATGAAGATGTTGAGAACATGTTCAGAGAAATCAAGGAGTTTGCGGACAAAAATGAAATTACCCAACTAAAACATCGGTATGCGGATGTGTTGGAGATTTGTAAGGACAAATATATTGGCGAGGCTCGTGCTAAGCGTGTTTTTGAATTGATTCAATTTTTTGAAAACTGTAACGTTAAGTATCCTGATACAAAAGGTGTTTTGGGCGAGTCTAGAAAAGTCGTGGAGCATGTTTTTGACAAACTGAACAAGATAGGTGTTATTCCAGATGAAATATGGAAATCAACAGGACGCCTCAGTAAATCAAGCAATTTTTTACGCGGAGAACTCAAAAAAGAATATCAATACAAAGAAGATATTTTGCCTCCACTCATTGATTACTTACTTGATAAAATTTTGGACGTTGCACAAGATGGGGCTCATGCAGAAGGATATTTAAAATTAAAAGCGGATCGCTTTTTAGCCACCCAGGACACGGGGTACTTCGTAAAAGGTGTGCTGGCTTATCTTTTTGAAATATTAGTATACATGAAGAAGTTTATTGATGAGCATCCTGATTTTGAGGAAAATAGGCGAATGGTAGACAGACTAATAAGTGAGGATACTATTAGCGGGACCGTAATAGAACGAGCTAAAAATATAAAAAAAGGATTTGCATTCTTAAAACCAGTAGAAGGTGGTAATAATGTGTTCATTCCTCCAGCATTAGTGGATCAATATGATTTAAAGGATGATATGGTTATCATCAAAGCGACAATAGAAAAAGGTTCAAAAGGGCCTCAATTGCAGTCTATTGTGGAAATAGAAGGATAGGAGAAACTACAACAGGTAAGCACGCAAGACTGATATACGTAAATTATGAAAAACCTAATCTGGGACAATATCCAGCAACAATCAGACACCATTCTTTCTTGCGGACTGAATGAATTGAACAACCAATCATTTTACGATTGGAACAACATTACTGAAAGCGGCTGTGGAAATTATTTGATTTCTCTTGACGGTGTCCCGTATTATATTGGAGAAGGCAAGGAGCTGGGGAAAAGGCTTAAACAGCAATTCAAACCAACGACTTCGACTTTTTATAAAAGCCTGCTGAAAAAAGCTTCGAACAATCAACTTATAGAATCTATACCTATTGATAGCTTTAAAATACAGTGGATGCCAACAAGTATCGGCCGAAAGGAAGTTGAAGAATTTGGGATAGTGAATTTGCCAACCAAGTTGAATAGCTTTCAGCTTGGGAAACGAAACAAATGTACGATTGCTGGCCAGAATGGTCTTTGGAACGAGGTGCAGCAAAACGCTTTTGATTTGTTGAGAGAGGGAGAAAGCAGAATTTTAAACATAGCTTTTTCGTCTTGGATGGATACCCGAATCGGCAATTCGGCTGGTCTTTATCTTGTAAAAGACCAATCAGATGAATTGATTTATGTGGGAGAAAGCTCTGACATTGGAGAAAGAATCATAACCCATAGCGGCCAAACATATTTTTCTGCACTTAGACGAAATGTTGGCCGAAGTATTTTAGGATTTCATTTGCAAGAAATAAATGGCAAAGGGCGCTATTTTAACCCAACAGAAGACCGGGCCGTTACAGAGTTTCTGAAGTCTTGCAAGACAGCTGTTTTCCCTGTTTCCTTCGGACGTTTCGAACTTGAGGAATATTTGATCAATAAGTATCAACCATTTCTTAACAGAAAAGGGAACAAAAGTAACCGAACGATACGAATATAGAGTATAAAACTAAATACGCAAAAAATGAAGATTAGCCCACTACTTATATTTGTCTCTTTATTGCTCTCTGGCTTTGGTCTTGAGCAGGTCCGTCCACGGATGTTCCAGGTACGCGTTGAATCAAAGATAGACGGCTGTGTCCGCCGGCATGATGTCATGGTCGAGGCCAGGAACATGTACGATGCGCGTGACAAAGCCCGACGGATCGTGCAGCACAAACTGACAACGAGGGTAACCAACTCAAAAGAAATCAAAAGACTATGAAGAGCTTCTTTCGATTCCTTATTGTTATATATTTCATTTTTCGCATTTTCGAGTGTTCGGATAACGAACGCAAGAAAGCGGAGCATACGGAACGGGAAGCAAGGTACAAATCCAGGGAGGTAACCAATGATATTCGGGTTATTGGGGAGAACAGATCGTCACAAGTTGATACAGCTACCGGGTTTATTAAAGAGGGGGCTAAATCAATATTTAAATCTGACGCAGCGTGGGAAAGGGAAGACGACTCATTGCGGAGGTTGTATGATAAGAATAGCCCGGATTATCATTATGAACGGGAATACTTTGAATACAATGAAGATGATGACGATGAGTGGCACGGCTACTATAACGATTAAAACGGCCGGAAAGAGAAATAAAAATTAGGACAGCGATGTGATGAAAAAGAGGAAAAAATCCGCAATTTTCATTTTTTTGAATCACCGGAAATTGCGGATTTTCTCCTCTTTTTATGATTTCGCCCACGGAAGATAGGTATTGGCTGACGGAAGATAACTGTTGCGTGACGCAATAAGTCATCTGCCTGACGGAAGATAACCGTCCGATAACGTAGTTGATCTGTTGCGTGGTTCAGTATATCTCTTCCGTGATGCCGTATAATAACACCGTCAGGGAAGAGATATGCGAGGCCAGGGAATATACATGTTGCCCGGGGGAAGATAATAAGCCGGTCACGGAAAAGGTATGTTGCCTGGTTCCGTATATATATTGTGTGAGGGAGAATAACAATTCCGTGATGGAAGATCACAAGAAGATTGACAGGTAGCACCTTTCAATTTTTTCAATTTTTAAAACCTTTTCAAACAGCCTTTGTTAATCAATCAGAAATGTGCAGGGAGTGCTTATTAATAGGCTGAGAACAGATCCCGTGAACCTGATCCGGATAATGCCGGCGCAGGGAATGCACAGCACAACATCGTTTGTGCCGCTCCATTTTCGGTTGAATGCCGAAAATGGAGTTTTTTATATACCTCTGGGTGTTTGTAATAAATTGTACTTATGTTTGAGCTCCCTTTTGTTATTTGTATTTGTAAACTGCACCTTAATGAGAATCTGTTTATCCCTGTCATTGATCTTTATCCTTTCCATGCATCAGAGTTTTGCCCAAAAGACCGACCGAAAACTTGAAACGATCCTGAAGGAACTCGTGAAGGATTTTCAGGGAGATATAGGCATCTATGTTTACCACGCCGGGAAAAACAAATCGGTGGCCATTCAGGCTGATACTGTTTTTCCCACCGCCAGCATTGTTAAAGTCCCTATTTTAGCAGGCATCTTCCATAAAATAAATGAAGGGGAACTCAAACTGTCCGATCGGTTCACTTATCAGGCAAAGCGGGTGTACGGGGGATCCGGATTGATGCAATTTTACAAGGATAGTGCGCAAACAGATCTTTCCACCATGATTTCCCTGATGCTGACCTATAGCGACAATGTTACTTCTATCTGGTGCCAGGAGTTATCCGGTGGGGGAGAGGCAATCAATCAGCTGATGGACCAACTCGGTTTGGTAAACACCAAAGTCAATTCACGTACAAAAGGACGGGAAGATATATGGAAAAAGTACGGATGGGGGCAAACAACGCCGCGTGAAATAGTTGAATTGATGCGCCTGATCCGGCAAGGGCAGGTATTCAA
>CAZJKM010000009.1:39318-55528 GCA_964546645.1 uncultured Sphingobacteriaceae bacterium | reverse complement strand
ATCTTTGGACATCTACTCTGGTTTCAAACGAAAAACTTGGTTAGTAACTCAATCATTTTAGCAATTTCTTCAAGAATTTGCTGATTGGTTTTCCCTTTTTTCCGTTTCAGATTTTGAAGTCTTTCTAATGCTACACTCAAGACAATTTTGTCTTGTTCCGAAAGAGAACACTGGCTCTCTGCAATAACCTTGACACCTTGTATCAAGTTATCAAGGTTCTGATTTTGTTTTAATCTGGACATATTACTTGTTTTTAATGACAACGACATTGTTGCCTGCTTCTTCAACAAGTCGTTGTAATATGCCAAAATCAAAGTCTATGCACTTAATGTGTAAACAATGTTCTCATACACTCACTTAAATTTCCTGCTTTTAAATAAATAATAGCATAATAACGATATGAACAATTATCATCTTATCAATCAGTCTCATTACAGGGACGGTTAGACAGGGATAATGATTGTGTGCCGTTAATTTACCCGTTAGGGTTGTCTTTTCAGACAGTCAAGTGAACTCCATTAAGAGCATAGACACCAAAACATTTTTCAAAGAACTATGGTGCAAACGTAAGAAAATATTACTTACAGTTAATAAAAATGACGAAAATATTTTTCAACAAATTTCGGCTTGGAATGTTAATAGTCGCTTTTTCTCTGAGGAAGTTTAAGTCTATTTTGTGTCAGGGTGGTTAGTCTATTTGAGAGTGTGTGTAATACGTCAGTCTTTTTTATGTGCCCAAAACCAGGCGTCCCCAATTTCTTCGTCTTGCACAATTTCAGTAAATACAAAGTTGTTGTTCTCTAAAATTTTTGTTGAAGCGTTATATTCGGGTGCAGTCTTTGCCGTAATTGTCAAACTTGGGTCTGCCTGACAAGCAATAGTAACAAGTTCTTTGCAAGCAAAAGAAGCAATGCCCTGTCCTTCAAACTCTTTAAAAGTCCAATAAGCAATTTCAACCTTTCCGTCTTTTGGTTGTCCTACGAAACTGCAAGAGCCAACAATTTTGTCTTGTCTAACCACAAAGTAGCCAACCCACGGAATATTGAAACCGATTTTAGGATAAAAGTCGTCATACATACTAAGCAACTGCTGACACTCAGCCGAAGTATACATTTCATTTGTTTTGTCTTCTTTCAGAGTTATTGGTCTTAAATTCATTTTGCCTGTCTGCTGTTTCTTTTTTTAGTGCTTTTTTCGTTTGTAATGAAGCTGTGTTAATCCGGTGTCAAATTTACAAGTTCAAGTACCCCCAAATATATGCAATGACCTTCTGTATATTAAGGTTGCCGGATGTTTTTCTGTTTATGCCTATATATTACACCGCTGCTATCGGGAGCAGTCTTGTATAGCGGTTTGGAAAAATCTATCTTTACAGCTAATAACTTTTAACCGTAACAGCTTTTCAGGCTTAACAGACATCATGATGATCAGAACAGTTTTAATCCTATTAGTATTAGCGACTTTCATCCAGATCGGGTTTGCTCAAAACATTGATAAAACCAAATTAGACCAGTACTTTACCGCACTGGAAACGAATAACAAATTCATGGGAAGTGTGGCCGTTTCAAAAAACGGCGTGATGATCTATTCCAAATCGGTTGGGTTTTCAGACCTTGAAAACAAGGTAAAAGCAGATGGAAACACGATATACAGAATTGGCTCCATATCCAAAACCTTTACCGCGGTGTTGGTTCTGAAAGCAGCGGAAGAAAAAAAATTAGACCTGAACCAAACGATTGATCCCTATTTTCCGGCCATAAAGGGTGCTGAGAAGATAACCATCAAACACTTGCTCCACCACCGGAGCGGACTGCACAATTTTACAAACGATAACGATTATCTGACCTGGAACACACAGCCCAGGACAAGGGATGAAATGGTGACTATTATTGCAAAAGCAGGAAGTGATTTTGAACCGGACAGCAAGGCAGCATACAGCAATTCGAACACCGTGCTTTTATCGATTATTCTTGAACGTGTTTTTAAGAGATCATACGACGAACTGCTGAAACAATACATCATTCAGCCTCTCGGATTGAAAAATACCCGCCTCGGTGGAAAAATCAACCCCGGCAACAAGGAGAGCAAATCATACCGGTTTGCCGGAAACTGGAAAGCCACATCCGAAACAGCTATTTCTATTCCGTTAGGTGCCGGTGGAATTGTTTCTACACCAGCTGAACTGACAATGTTCAGCGACGCCTTGTTTGGCGGAAAACTGTTAAAACCGGAGAGCCTTGAAATCATGAAAACCATTAAAGATGGGTATGGCATCGGGTTGTTTCAAATGCCGTTTTATGATAAAGCAGGTTACGGGCATACCGGGGGCATTGACGGTTTCAGTTCCGTATTTATACATTTCGCTGATGGAAATATTTCGTATGCCCTGACTTCAAACGGAACTGATTTTAATAATAACGACATCACGATTGCCGTTCTGAGTGCAGTTTACGATAAGCCGTATGATATTCCTGCGTTTTCAGTCTACCAGGTCAATCCGGAAGAGTTGGATAGGTATGCCGGTGTGTATTCTTCCAAAGGTTTTCCGTTGAAAATCACCATTACTAAAAACGATAAGACCCTCATTGCCCAAGCGACAGGACAGCCGGCATTCCCATTGGAGGCAACCGAAAAAGACAAATTTAAATTTGACCAGGCTGGAATTGTTTTAGAATTTAATCCGACGGAGAAAACCATGCTACTAAAACAGGGTGGCGGGCAATTTCTGTTGGCAAAAGAATAAAAATCTGCCGGAAAAGAGATTAATCCTGTCAGGGAAAGGGTGTTGATTCCCAGGGAATGACTCTTCTTTGTCAGGAAATGGTTCTTCTTTGCCGGGGAAAGACCATTGTTTTCCTGGGAATGATGATTTATGCCCAGAAAAAGGTTATAGCTTGTCAGGAGAAGGTTATTCCTTCCCTAAGAAAGGTGAGTCACGGCCAGGGAAAGGTCATTGCTTCCTAAAGAAAGGTTATTCTTTCACAGGCGAAGGTTTTTTGCTGCCAGGGAATGGTTCTCTTTTCCGAAGGAACGACCTTTCCTTAACAGGGAAAGGTCGTGTTTTCATAAGAAAAGGTTATTCCCCGCCGAGAAAAGGTTAAGTTTTCCGGGGAAATATTTATGCCCTATGGAGAAACAGGTATAGATGGTTTTTGTGTATGTAATATGTTGTTTAGTAGTATATTATGTGGTAATTTGGCGTGTTGAAGCAGCTCCCGGAAAAGGGATCTTTTTCAGAAACCGTCCGGAACCCGGAAGGCTGATCTTTGATGGTACGGTGCTGTAACCTGTTAATAAGCAGTGTGTTTGAAACGAAATTTGTCAATTTGCGCAACGATTTTCATCCCTTTTGTCCGTTTTGCGCAAATTGACAAGTTTACTGCTGATCGGCAGTGCCTGTTGCCCGATTTTACTACTTTTACCTTTAAAAAAACGATGACAGGAAGAAGGCATACATCCCGCCTGATGGGCATATGCTGGCTGCTGGCAGGAACAGCTACAGCCAGTTTCGGACAGCAGCCAGATGCAGTCACAGAGCTGCAGCACATGATGGAAAAATACCATGCAGTGGGCCTGGCGGTAGCAGTGGTCAAAGACGGACAGCCGGTTTATGTAAAGGCAATGGGACAAAAAGACCTCGAAAGCGGCGAACTATTGGAAGACAAACACCTGTTCCGGATCGCTTCTATATCCAAGTCGTTTACAGCCACCGCAATCATGCAGCTGGTGGAAGCAGGTAAATTATCACTGGATGATGATGTGGGGGACTTGGTTGGCTTTAAAGTCAGGCATCCGGCTTTCCCCGAAACCGTGATCACGCTCCGTATGTTGCTTTCACATACCTCCGGTATCAATGACCGGCAGGGATATTTCACGCTGGACGTAATCGATCCGTCGAAGAATCCGGATTGGGAAAAATGCTACAGTGACTACCAACCGGGGACCGGTTACCGGTATTGTAACCTCAATTATAATATGGCAGGTACAATTGTCGAACGGATTTCCGGCAAGCGGTTTGATCAGTATATCAAACAGCAGATCCTGGATCCGCTGCGCGTATACGGCGGATATGGTGTCGACTCGCTTGACAAATCGTTGTTCGCAACGCTGTATACGTATGATACCGTCTCTCAGAAGATAACACCGTCACCCATGGCATATGCACCGCGCAGCGAAGAGATCGCGAATTATGTGATGGGGTACAGCACACCTGTTTTTTCGCCCACCGGCGGGATGAAAATAAGCGCAGCCGGTTTAGCCACCTGCATGAGCATGCATATGCACGATGGAACCTGGAACGGAGTAACCATCCTGTCACCGGAAAGCGCCCGGCAAATGCGTCTACCCGTCGCCGAAAAGGAGGGGTATGGCTTGGCATTGCAGACGACGGATAAACTGATACCTGGCGAAATGCTGGTCGGACATACGGGAGTAGCATACGGATTGTACAGCGCGATGTTCTTTCAGCCGGACAAGAAATTCGGGATCGTCATTATTTCCAATGGCTGCAGTCCTGGTTATACAGGCGGGTTCAACAGCCTCATCAGGGACGTGGCCAATAGTCTGTACAGCCGGTATATAAACGTGCGCTGAGCAACAGCGGCCCGGCGCACATAAGGGTAACCGGTGTTATTGCTGGTTGTTGTAATTGATCATCCAGTAAACACCGAATTTGTCTTTGAAGGAACCAAAATAGTCACCCCAGAACATATCGGCTAACGGCATTTCGATTTCACCTCCGGCGGAGAGACCATTAAACAGCCGTTCAGCCTCTTCGCGGCTGTCAGGTGCAACAGAAATATAATTGTTGTTGCCCTGGTTCAGTACATGCCCCGCAGAAGGCAGGCAGTCCGATGCCATCAGGTACTGCCCGTCACCTATAGGGATGGCTACGTGCATCGCTCTTCCTTTTTCTTCCTCGGGAAGGTTTTCGGTACCGGGGGCTTCACTCATTTTCTGGATGAATAGCTCGCCGCCGAATACGGTCTGATAGAACCTGAAAGCTTCTTCGGCATTGCCGTCAAAGTTTAAATACGGATTGAGTTTCATTTTGCTCTCGTTTTGTTTATACGTTTTTATTATCGGATAAGGGTCACCGCTGATAGGCAGCTGTTGTTCCCCGTTTATCAGTTAAAACAAAGATACAGCCTGAAAGCCGTTCACGAAGAGGGTTTATCTGCCAATTATGAGGGGGAATTGCGACAGCTGCATCCCTATCATCCATGTGCGTTATTAATGAACCCTGTTAATCAGCTCTTTGTTTGCTTCATAATCCGTAATGTTTTGTAATGTGGTATCGGCAATGCCGTTAAGCGCATTTGTAGTGAGAAAGGCCTGGTGGCCGGTTACCAGCACATTGTTGAACGATAACAACCGGCTGAAGACATCGTCCTGGATGATGGTTGCGGACAGATCTTCAAAGAACAGGTGCTCTTCCTCTTCGTAAACATCCAGTCCGACGTATCCGATCTGCTCCGTTTTGAGTCCGTTTATCACGGCCTGCGTATCGATCAATGCACCCCGGCTGGTATTGATCAGCATGACTCCCTTTTTCATGCGGGCGATTGCATCCGCATTGATCAGATGGTGCGTTTGCGGTGTCAGGGGGCAGTGTAGTGAAACAATATCAGATTCCGTATAAATGGTGTCCGTATCGGTGAAATGCACACCCAACGCATCGGCTTCGCTGCTTCTGGCAATATCAAAGCCCAACACCCGGCAGCCGAACCCGGTTAAGATTTTTGCCGTTATCAGTCCGATCTTGCCCAGTCCGATCAGTCCGACCGTCTTGCCATGGAGATCGAACCCCATCAGTCCGTTGAGGGAAAAATTACCCTCCCGTACCCGGTTGTAGGCCCGGTGCGTTTTGCGGTTCAGTGTAAGGATAAGTGCCAGGGTGTGTTCAGCCACCGAGTAAGGTGAATAGGCAGGTACGCGAACCACTGGTATCCCGACAGCGGCGGCGGTTTCCAGGTCCACATTATTGAAACCCGCGCAGCGCAGTGCAATTAGCCGGATACCCTGTCCGGCCAGTATCCGGAGCACGGAGGCATTCACCTGGTCGTTTACAAATACGCAAACCGCCTCGTACCCTTCCGCCAATACAGCGGTCTGTTCGTTGAGCGGTATTTCGAGGAAATCCAGCTGATGGTGCAGCTTGTTGCCGCTTTTTTGGAAAAACTCCATATCATAGCTTTTGGAGCTGAAAAAAAGAACCTTCATACCAGCGAAGATACTCATATTTTATAAACCGTGTTGCGGACCTGTAAACTATTGTTTATCACTAAAAATATCCCGACATTTGCCGGGCTGTTTTCATGAAAATAACCGAACATATTGCCAATGCACAGGGGAAGACCCTGTTCTCTTTTGAGATTCTGCCGCCGGTAAAGGGGCAGAGTATACAAGCCATTTACGATGCGATTGACCCGCTGATGGAGTTCAATCCGCCGTTTATAGACGTCACTTACCTGCGTGAAGATTATATCTATAAGCAACATGCCAATGGCTTACTGGAAAAGGTAGCGTACCGCAAGCGGCCGAGTACGGTAGCGACGTGTGCCGCCATCATGAGTAAATACAAGGTCGACGCGGTACCCCATCTCATCTGTGGCGGGTTCACAAAAGAGGAAACGGAGAATGCATTGATCGATCTTCAGTTCCTGGGTATTGATAATGTGCTCGTATTGCGTGGGGACGCCCGCAAAAGTGACAGCTCATTTATCCCGACTCCGGGAGGGCATGCGTATGCGTCAGAACTGCTGCAACATGTGGTCAGCATGAACAACGGGAGATACCTGCACGAGGATATGGAAAATTCTGAAAAGACGGATTTTTGTATTGGCGTGGCAGGGTATCCTGAAAAGCATTTTGAGGCACCGAACCTGGATACTGATTTCCGGTACCTGAAGCATAAGGTTGACATCGGTGCGGATTTTATCGTAACACAGATGTTCTTCGACAACAGGAAGTATAAAGCGTTTGTCGATAAATGCCGGGAAAACGGCATTAACATCCCGATTATACCGGGCCTGAAACCACTGACAAACAGCAAACAGCTGGTTAGCCTGCCCAAAACATTCCACCTGGATATTCCGGTGGAGCTGAGCGAAGCCGTACAGGCCTGTAAATCAGAAAAAGAGGTCAGGGACGTCGGTGTGGAATGGATGATCCAGCAGTGCAGGGAACTGAAAGAAATGGGGGCGCCGGTATTGCACTTTTACACCATGGGCAACCCCGGCCCCACGAAACGCATCATCCAGGCTGTTTTTTAATTCATTGCCCTGCCGGTAAAAAAAAATGAATACTTTTACGGGATAAATACTGAAACGCTGTGAAAGGAATTATTTTAGCAGGAGGTTCAGGGACACGCCTGCACCCGTTGACGCTGGCCGTCAGCAAGCAATTGATGCCGGTGTACGATAAACCCATGATCTACTATCCGCTGTCAACGCTGATGCTGGCAGGAATACGGGAAATCCTGATCATCTCGACACCCCACGATCTTCCTCATTTTGAAAAATTGCTCGGCAGTGGCGAACAATTGGGTTGCCGTTTTTCATATGCCGTACAGCATGAACCCAACGGCCTTGCACAGGCGTTTGTGATTGGTGAAGAATTTATCGGCAATGATAAAGTGGCACTGATACTGGGAGATAATATTTTTTATGGCGACGGAATGTCCCGCTTGCTGCAGCAGAGTGCCGATCCGGACGGGGGAGTGGTTTTTGCTTATCCGGTATCTGATCCGGAACGTTACGGGGTAGTGGAGTTTGATGCTGATAACCAGGTGGTTTCTATTGAGGAAAAGCCGGTATCGCCGAAATCGAACTATGCGGTTCCCGGGCTGTACTTCTATGATAATGACGTCATTGAGATCGCAAAGAATATCCCGCTGTCTGCACGGGGGGAATACGAGATCACCGATGTGAATAAGGTGTATCTGGATCGGGGTAAACTAAGGGTAGGGGTGTTCAGCCGCGGCACTGCCTGGCTGGATACCGGTACATTTGCCTCATTAATGCAGGCAGGGCAGTTTGTACAGGTGATTGAAGAACGGCAGGGACTGAAAATCGGATGCATAGAGGAAGTCGCTTACCGCATGAAATTCATCGATGCCGGACAATTGCGGGCCATTGCCCAGCCGCTTGTGAAAAGCGGGTACGGACAATACCTGTTGCGGTCGGTACTGAAAGAAGGTTAGCCAGTCATGAAAAAAAGAGCGTTGATAACCGGTATTACGGGGCAGGATGGTGCCTATCTGGCAGAGTTCCTGCTGAAAAAGGACTATGAAGTGCACGGTGTAAAGCGCCGCAGCTCATTGTTTAATACGGATCGGATTGACCACCTGTACCAGGACCCGCACGAGCGTAACATACATTTCATGCTGCACTTTGGGGACCTGACCGATTCTACTAACCTGATCCGCCTGATACAGGAGATACAACCCCATGAAATTTATAACCTTGCTGCTCAGAGCCATGTCAAGGTCAGTTTTGATACACCTGAATATACAGCGAATGCGGATGGCCTGGGTACCTTACGGATTCTGGAGGCGGTGCGGTTACTGGGGATGACGGAAACCTGCCGGGTTTACCAGGCTTCTTCTTCCGAGTTGTACGGACTGGTGCAGGCGGTGCCCCAGAATGAAAAAACCCCGTTTTATCCACGTTCGCCCTATGCGGTGGCTAAGCTATATGCCTATTGGATCACGGTAAATTACCGGGAAGCGTATCAGATGTATGCCTGCAATGGTATTCTTTTTAACCATGAAAGCCCGGTGCGTGGGGAAACGTTTGTAACCCGTAAGATTACGCGGGCTGTGGCCCGGATGGTACTGGGCCTGCAGGATCGTCTTTACCTGGGCAACTTGTCGGCACAACGCGACTGGGGGCATGCGAAGGATTATGTGGAGGCGATGTGGCTGATGCTGCAGCAAGAGGTACCGGAAGATTATGTGATAGCAACGGGTGTTACCACCACGGTAAGGGATTTTGTACGCCTGGCGTTTGCTGAAGTGGGTGTGGAAGTGGAGTTCAGTGGAAAAGGGGTACAGGAAAAAGGGGTCATCATCGACACCGATGAAACCCGGCTGAAGGAATTAGGGATTAACCCTTCCCATATTAAATTCGGGCAAACAGTTGTCAAAGTGGACGAGCGGTATTTCAGGCCTACGGAAGTGGACCTGCTGGTTGGTGACGCTTCCAAAGCGCAACAGCAGTTAGGCTGGATACCTAAGTATGACCTGGCCGGGCTGGTTAAAGATATGGTCCTTGCCGACCTGCAGCTGATGCGTAAAGAGGAATACCTGAAAAAAGGAGGCTTTACTTCGCTGAACTATTTCGAATAACCGCATTTTCCCTGTTGGCTATTTCCCAGGCGGTGTGGAAGATCAGGCGCGCCCGTTTGGCCAGCATACCAAAGTCGATCTTATCCACGGTATCTTCCGGTGTGTGGTAATGCGGATGCAGTCCGCTGAAATAAAAGATCACCGGAATCCCGTTTTTTGCAAAGTTATAATGGTCTGAACGGTAGAAAAGCCGCAGCCGGTCGTTCGGGTCGTCATACATATAATCCAGCTCCATCTGCGTATAGGTCGCATTTGCTGTTTCGTTGATCACACGTAATTCGGGACTTGATTTATCTGCGCCGATAGCGTGAACATAGTTGTGGTTACCCTGGAGATGCTTGTCATCAATACGGCCGATCATATCCATGTTGAGGTTTACCACCGTATTGCTGAGCGGAAACACCGGATGACGCGTATAAAAGTCTGATCCGAGCAGCCCCTTTTCTTCGGCGGTTACAGCCAGGAACAGGATACTTCTCCTTGGCCCTTTGCCCGCTGCCTTTGCGGCACCGAATGCCTTCGCCAGTTGCATCAGCGTAACGGTGCCCGATCCGTTGTCGTCTGCGCCGTAATAGATATGGCCTTCGGCATCTACACCCTCATGGTCATAATGAGCCGTTAACACCAGCAGCTCCTCCTTTTTATCCGTTCCTTCCAGGAAGCCCAATACATTATCAGATGCGAGCGGAGACGTTTCTTCACCGAAGGCTGCCTGCACGGAGCACGCTATCCGGGAAAGTGCGGTGGCGGATGGTGCGGAACCCGGTACGTCAGTCGCCAGATGTACCACAGGAATACCTTTTTCCCCGACAGTATGAGTTACGTCTTCCCGGAGCTGGATGCGGCTTCGCATCATACGTGGCCCAAACCGCTTCAGGATATCAGCTGAGGATGCTGAGCGGATGAACAGCACCTCAGGTTGAGCCTGAAGAATGTCCTGGAGCCGTTTATTGCGCCCGGCATCCGGTCGCTGGTCGTTTTCAATCACTAAAACGGCTTTGCCCTTCACCATTGGCAGGCGTGAAGCAAATTCCTGGTTGCTGAGTGCAGGAGTAATCAGGATAAGACTGTCGGCATGTATAACGGTAGGAGCAGTGGTGCCCGTAATGTAAAAATCCCGCCCATAAATAAGCTCCCGGCCATCCATGCGAAAATGTTTTACAACGAACTTTGTTTCCACCAGATCCACCGGCTGGAAAAAAGAGCCATCAACCGGACCGCGTAATCCCGCGTGCTTAAATTGCCCGGCAATATAATTTGCTGCTTTTTGTATCCCTTCCGTTCCCGGGTGCCGGCCGGCAAATTCTGCGGAGGCAACCACCTCCAGTTGCTCCCTGCAGGATTCAGCGGTTATCAGTCCTGCATAACGCAATTGAACCGGATCCTGTTTCGGATGCTGCCCATGCAGGCAGGCGGAGAAGCCGATAGCGATGAAAAATAATCCCGTTGCTTTTAGCATATTCCGTATCTGTAGCGTACGTTAAATACATCCAATCTTATTGACACGGTTAGCGTGTCGTCCGCCTTCAAATTCCGTATGCATAAACGTACGGGTAATATCCACCGCATCATCAATGGATACAAACCGGGCCGGAATACAGAGTACGTTGGCATTGTTGTGTTTCCGGGTCACGGCAGCAACTTCGGCCGTCCAGCAGAGCGCGGCCCGGATACCCTGGTGCTTGTTGGCGGTGATGGCTACCCCATTCGCACTGCCGCATAACAGGATGCCCAGGTCAGCCTGCTGCTGTTCCACAGCGAGCGCCACCGGATGGGCAAAATCCGGGTAATCCACCGAATCAGCACTATGTGTACCCACATCCTGTACCTCATATCCCTGCTGTTCAAGAAAGGTAATCAGCCGTTGTTTGTATTCAAACCCTGCATGGTCTGCACCGATCGAGACGATTTTCTTTGTTTCCATGGCTATTTATTACTGTAAAAATCCAATTCTGCTTTTTGCTTTTTCTTATATACCCGGTCGGCTATGAGGATACTCAGCTCATACAGGACAAACAAGGGCAGGCTGACGGTGACCATGGTCATGATATCCGGTGTCGGTGTGATAATGGCGGCGATTACCAGAATAAGAACGACCGCATACCGCCGCGTTGAGCGCATGAACTGCGGGGTCATGATGCCGATCTTTGATAAAATATAGATCACGATCGGCAGCTCAAAAATGATGCCGCCACCCAGTGCCAGGGTGGCAACGGTGGAAAGGTAGGAACTGATGGTTATGGTATTTTCTATTTCACTGCTTACCTCGTAATTGGCAAGGAAATTAATGGAAAGCGGTGTAACAATGTAATATCCGAATAATACGCCGATCACGAACAGGATGGTTGCGTAAAAAACAAAGCCGCTGGCAGACTTGCGTTCAATATCCGTAAGTGCCGGCTTCACGAAGCGCCACACTTCATAAAGGAGGTAAGGAAATCCCAGCATGATGGCGATGAGCAGGGATGAGTTTATCTGCAGGATAAATTGTCCGGCCATCTGCGTGTTGATGATCTTCATGGGAAGGGACGTTACGCAAAAGCTCTCCCCCAGCTTGCACATCATCCGGTAAGTCCAGAAATCAGGGCTTTTGGGTCCGAGGATGATCTGGTTAAAAATAAACTGATAATTGCTGAAGGCCAGTGCCATAAAAACCACAATGGCGATTGCAGAGCGGATAAGGTGCCACCGCAGTACTTCAAGGTGGTCAAAAAAAGACATTTCTGCTTCCAGGTTCTTACCTTTATTCTTAATGGTATCGATCAGTTTTTTTCCGGACAATTTACTCATAGCTTGTAATAGGAAACAAAAATACCATTCTTACGGCTAAGAATGGTATTGTATTAGTAATATTCAGTTGTTCAGCCGTATCATTGCGCTCACTCCGTGAGATCAAAGCTCTCCATAAACTTTGTTGTAAAGTTACCCGCCCTGAAGTTCGGATCACGCATGAGCCTTAAGTGAAGCGGAATAGTGGTTTTTACGCCTTCAATGACAAATTCGCTCAACGCACGTTCCATGGTGGATATGGCTTCTTCCCGTGTTTGTGCCACGCAGATCAGCTTGGCAATCATCGAATCATAGTTTGATGGGATCTGATAACCGGCATACACGTGGGTATCTACCCTGACTCCGTGCCCTCCGGGTGAATGAAACCCGGTAATCCGACCCGGAGATGGCCTGAAATTATTGAACGGATCCTCGGCGTTGATCCGGCATTCAATGGCGTGCATGGATGGTTCATAGTTCTTGCCCGAGATCGGTACACCTGCTGCAACCTTGATTTGTTCCTTGATCAGGTCGAAATTGATCACCTCTTCCGTAACCGGGTGCTCCACCTGGATACGCGTGTTCATTTCCATGAAATAGAAATTCCGGTGCTTATCGACGAGGAATTCAATCGTACCTGCACCTTCATAATTGACTGCTTTGGCACCGGCAATCGCAGCTTCTCCCATTTTTTTGCGTAACTGCGGTGTAATAAACGGAGAGGGAGCTTCTTCGACCAGTTTCTGGTGCCGCCGTTGAATGGAACAGTCCCGTTCTGAAAGGTGGCATACGGTGCCGTACTGATCACCTACGATCTGAATTTCAATATGGCGCGGATCCTCAACGAACTTTTCGAGGTAAATACCATCATTACCGAATGCCGCACCGGCTTCCTGCCGCGCGGAATCCCAGGCATTTTCAAATTCGCTGTCCTTCCAGACGATGCGCATGCCACGGCCACCCCCGCCGGCAGTGGCTTTCAGGATCACCGGGTAGCCGATTTGTTTAGCAATGGCAATGCCTTCCTTAATGTCATTGATCAGTCCGTCAGAACCGGGGATGGTTGGTACACCGGCCTTCTTCATCGTTTCCTTGGCAGACGATTTGTCGCCCATCGCGTTGATCTGCTCAGGAGTTGCCCCGATGAATTTAATACCATAATCCCTGCAAACGGAAGAGAATTTTGCGTTCTCGGAAAGGAATCCGTATCCCGGGTGGATGGCATCGGCATTGGTGATTTCTGCGGCAGAAATGATATTGGGAATATTCAGATAGGAATCCTTGCTGGGGGGAGGGCCAATGCAGATTGCTTCGTCTGCAAATCGCACATGCAGGCTGTCCCGGTCAGCTGTTGAATAGACAGCGACACTTTTAATGCCCATTTCCCTGCAGGTGCGGATGATACGCAACGCAATTTCCCCGCGGTTCGCTATTAATATTTTTTTAAACATCTGTTCTGGTTAGCCGTTAACGTATTAATTGGGTTCAACTAAAAACAACGGCTGATCATACTCAACAGGTTGCGCATTGTCCAATAGTACTTTCACGATTTTTCCGGAAACTTCTGATTCGATCTCATTGAATAGTTTCATGGCTTCTACGATGCAGACCACCTGTCCGGCGGTTACTTCGTCGCCAACATTTACATAGGATGGCTTATCAGGGCTTGCCGACCGGTAAAATGTTCCGATCATGGGGGATTTAATGGCAATATACCTGGACGAGTCGTCCGCGGCAGGTTTAGCCGGGGACGCTGCCGGTGTCTGCGTCTGGGCGGGAGCAGGAGGCGCTACGGGTAACTGCGCAGGAATACTGGCGGTGACGTAAGTTGGCTCCTGATTGGTTTTTATGGTGATCTTAAAATCTTTTTCTTCTATAGAGACTTCATTGACCCCTGATTTAGCGACAAACTTGATCAGGTCCTGAATCTGCTTGATATCCATGCTCATACTTCGTTGGGTTTGAGAATAATGTTCAAAAGTAAAATCTAAAATGCTATTTACAAACTTTACGGCTCTTTTTTACCGTATGAGCGGGTCAGTAGGCCCACTTGAGGTATACGGATCCCCAGGTAAATCCACCGCCAAACGCCGCCAGGATAAGTGTATCACCTTTCTTTAGCTGGTTTTCCCACTCCCACAGGCAAAGGGGAATGGTGCCACTGGTGGTGTTGCCGTAACGCTGAATATTGATCATCACCTTTTCGGAGCCGATACCCATCCGGTTTGCCGTGGCATCGATAATACGTTTATTCGCCTGATGGGGTACCAGCCAGGTAACGTCATCGGCGGTAAGCTGATTCCGCTCCATGATCTCGGCCGCCACATCAGCCATATTCACCACCGCAAATTTAAATACGGTCGGGCCTTCCTGATGTGCATAATGCAGTTTGGCGTCCACCGTTTCATGGGTAGCCGGATTCAGTGACCCGCCACCTTTGATGTTCAGAAACGGGCTCCCGGAACCGTCGCTTTTCAGCAGACTGTCCATAATTCCCAATCCTTCTGTGTTGGGCTCCAATAAAACGGCACCACAACCATCCCCGAACAGGATACAGGTCGTGCGATCTTCGTAGTTAACGATGGAAGACATTTTATCGCCACCCACTACCAGCACTTTTTTATGTTTTCCGGATTCTATAAACTGCGTTCCCGTCGTTAGTCCGAAAAGGAACCCCGAGCATGCCGCTTGCAGGTCGAATCCCCAGGCATTTTTCGCTCCGACCTTATCTGCCAGGATATTGGCGGTAGCCGGGAAAGGCATATCCGGTGTACTGGTGCAGAAGATGATGAGTTCAATTTCTTCTGCGGAGATGCCCCGCTTTTTCAGCAGGCCATTGACCGCATGTACCGCCATATCCGAAGTGGCCAGGCCTTCTCCTTTTAAAATGCGCCGCTCTTTGATACCGGTGCGGGTGGTAATCCACTCATCATTGGTATCGACCATGGTTTCCAGTTCCGCATTCGTTAAGATATAGTCGGGAACATATCCGTTCACTGCAGTGATTGCAGCATGAATGTTTGACATTTTCTGATGTTTCAATTAGAAGTGTTAAAAGCCGCTTTAATTTTCTCAACAATGTTTGATCTGATCATGGCTGCCGATAGTAAAATCATATTTTTTATAGCTTCCGGACTGGATATGCCATGGCCGATAAGGACCGGGGCATTGATTCCCAAAATCGGGCTGCCACCATATTGCTCATAATTAAAACGGCTGAAAAAATCATCTTTAAATCCTTTTCTCTCCGTCAGTTCATAGAACGACTCGGCAAGTTTTAAAACAACATTCCCGGTGAATCCGTCGCATACAATCACGTCCACGTGATCACTGAACAGTTCCCGGCCCTCAATGTTGCCGATAAAATGATATTGTTCTGATTCCTTCATCAGCACATGAGCAGCCTGTGTAAGCACGTTGCCTTTTTCCGGTTCTTCGCCGATGTTCAGCAATGCTACCTGGGGATCTTTTGCACCGTATATATGTTGCGCATACAAGGCCCCCAATAGTCCGAATTGATTCAGTAATTCCGGTTTGCAATCCGCATTAGCCCCTACATCCAGCATGATGCCGAATCCCCGGGTTAAACGCGGAACATTGGTAGCAATTGCAGGCCGTATGACGCCAGGTATTGTTTTGACGCTGAACATAGCCCCAACTAACATGGCACCCGTATTACCAGCGGAAGCGAACGAGTCAATCCGGCCGTCTTTAAGCAGGTCAAACCCTATATTGATACTTGAATTCGGTTTGTGTGAAATGGCTTTGGTCGCATGCTCGCTCATTCCGATTACTTCATCGGCATGAACAAGTTCGAAAACGGAGGAATCTGTGGCGCCGGCGTCTTGCAATAAGTGCCGTGCCCGGTCTGTATCGCCAATCAGAACAATTTTTTGGCCGTCTGACAATACTTTAGCGGCCTCGATCGCACCTGAAATAGTTGCTTCCGGTGCATAGTCACCGCCCATAATGTCTAAACCAATCTTCATCTATAGTTGAGTTTTAGTTTCAATAATATCCAAAAACATCCCAAAGTAACGTAAAATCCATAAAGTTTACGATACACAGGGATGCCTAAATTTTTTATTGAAA